>JAQVOO010000035.1 GCA_028702575.1 Sphaerochaetaceae bacterium | reverse complement strand
CATCGTGGTATGTCATTTTCTAGCCCCCTCTCAGATAACGATATTTACACATTATGCGAGAAGGACGCATCTGTCAATCAGGATTTATGTTTATTTTTCTACCTTTTTTTAGGTTCTATTGCTTCACAGTCGTGATGTTGGTATAGTTGGTCCAACAAGGAGTAATTTTTGATGAATAGCAAACCTATACTCGCCATTCCGATGGGAGATCCGGCTGGAATTGGACCAGAAATTGTTTTAAAAACACTCTCTCGTGGAGTCCATGTGGGAACGGCAGTTGTCATTGTAGTGGGAGACCGCTATTTGTTTGAGAAAACAGCTGAAGATTGTGCGTTGGGCAATCCGTTTGATGCAATAGTCACCTCTGACGCAGAATGTCGTCAAGCGCTTGCTAAACAAGCAATTACTATTTTATATCATCTGCCTCTCGTTGATCTAAAAACATTCTCTTATGGCGAAATACAGGGAATGTGTGGGAGGGCAGCCTACGAGTCGATAGTACGAGCTGTCCATTTGACTCATACGGGTATTGCCACAGCCATAGTTACACCTCCTCTTCATAAGGAATCATTACGAGCTGGAGGAATTAACTCTATTGGGCACACAGAGATTTTGGGAGAGTTAACCAATAGTCCTACGCCGATTACCATGTTTGAAACTCTTGGTCTCAAAATCTTTTTTATGACCCGCCATCTTAGCTTGCGCCAAGCTTGCGATGCGGTGACCGAAGAACGGGTCCACAAGTCAATTCAGTTGTGTTATAAACTTACCCAAAATAATGCCTTCGATACCAGTTTGCCGTTTGTTGTGGCTGCTTTAAACCCGCATGCTGGAGAGCATGGCCTCTTTGGCGATGAAGAAGGATTAGCGATTATTCCGGCCATTGAACGAGCTCGGCAAGAGGGGCTTAATGTGGTTGGTCCAGTTGGTGCTGATTCAGTGTTTCATATGGTAAAAATAGGTAAGTATCGGGCTGTCTTATCTTTGTATCATGATCAAGGCCATATTGCTGCCAAAACACTCGATTTTGAGCGAACTATAAGTGTGACCTGGGGCTTACCATTTTTACGGACCTCTGTTGATCATGGCACTGCTTTTGATATTGCTGGTAAAGGGATAGCCTCAGAAGTAAGTATGTCCGAGGCAATTCGGGTAGCTGTTCGGTATTTGACGGCAACTGAGCATTAAATATGATTGTAGTTGAAAATCTTTCAAAAAGTTTTAAGACACGTAAAGCTACTTTAGCAGTGTTGGATAAAGTTTCTTTCACTGCCTATGATGGAGAGGTGTTTGGTCTGTTGGGACCCAACGGAGCAGGTAAAACTACGGCATTACGTACGATAGCCACTTTACTCCGACCGGATGGTGGCACAGTCGCTGTTGATCACTATGATAGTATCCGCGATAGTCGCTCTGTTCGTGATTCTCTGGGATTTCTCACCAGTGAAATGCAATTGACGGGCCATCTTTCAGGACGTGAAATGCTCCAGTTTTTTGGAGCACTAAACCATATGCCAAAAGAGGTGATTGCGGCTCGCATAGAGCAGTTGGCTCATACTTTCTCCATGGAAACATATCTCGATAACCCCATAGCCCGCCTATCGTCAGGTATGAAACAAAAAATATCAATTGCAATTAGTTTAATCCATGAACCACAAAATATTGTCTTTGATGAGCCTACCAGTAATTTGGATGTACTAGCAGTTAAGGTGGTCTCTGACTTTATCCGTGCCGCTAAAGCTGGTGGGAAATGTGTGGTACTATCGACGCATGTATTAAGTGATGCCCAGCGTTTATGTGATCGAATTGCCATCTTACATCAAGGGGAAATTCTCATTGAGGGGCCGTTAGCTACCTTGTTGCACGATAGCGGAACCAAAGATCTCGAAGAGCTATTTTTTCAGCTCATTAACGGGAAGTAGTACTATGTTTAAAGATGCTTTTATCATCTTCCGAAAGGAACTTAAGAACTTCTTCAAAGATCAAAGAACCATAATTTCTACATTTTTATTGCCAGCTCTGCTCCTTCCTGTCCTCTTTATCGGGATGGGCACAGTTATGCATACCATGGAGAGTAAGGCGCAACAAACTACTTTTACTGTAGCCTTAGAGGGTAATCACGACCCACGATTAACCACGTTGATGGCTGACAAACTCTCCTATACTTTAGGAGAACCTCAAGAAGCTGAGATTGTTATCACTTTTCCCCCCCATTACCTAGCGGGGACCCGCGCTCAGGTCCTTGTTACGTATGATTCCAGTAGCAGTAAGATTGAATATGCTAGCCAGCGCTTAGTAGGTGCCTTACAAGAATACAATACTCTTCTAGCAGATAATCTTTTAAGTTTATATGGTCTTGCGGGGGACGATTTGCAATCTCTAGATATCCGTTTGATAGATATTGCCCCATCTGCGGTGCAATCGGGTGGAGCAGTTTTAGCTCTCTTAGTTCCCTATTTCTTAATTATTTTCCTTTTTTCGGGCTCCATGAATGCTGGTCTAGACACGACTAGTGGCGAAAAAGAGCGCGGTAGTCTCGCGGTTTTATTGGTGAACCAAGTCTCTAGGACTGCCATAGCGTGGGGAAAGATATTATTTGTTTCAGTAATATCGCTCTGTGCTGCAATGGCTACTTTTGTTGGTCTTCTGATTACCTTATTATTTTCTCTGGATGGTATGTCCCTTACGGGTGCTTCAACGAGTGCTTATGTAATGAGTGGATCAAGCTTAGTAGCCTTGGTTTTGTTACTTATTACCACCGCCCTTTTTGCAGCAGCGGTGGTTACAGTTGTGGGATGTTTTGCGAAAACGGTCAAGGAGGGGAGTAGTTATATAATTCCCCTCTACATGGTTGTGGTGTTAGCTGGAGTGACCACCATGTATATGGATCCAAGCGAGTTAATTGCTTTATATCTAATTCCCATTGTTAATACTATTTTTGTGATGAAAGAGAGTTTTATGGGAATGGTAAATCCATTACATTTAGTAGTTACCATTCTGAGTAATCTCTGTTTTGCTTATGTAGGCGCTCTAGTCGTTGCCCGTTTGTTTAATTCAGAAAGAATAGTACAAACTGTTTAAATCTTGGAGGAATTATCCATGAAGATACGATCTAAAATGGTTTTTCTACTTACTTTATTAGTAATTATCCTACTTTTTGGTGGGTGTGCTACTCGAATAGACGTTAAACGTTTAGTGCCAGCGACTCATTCAATGGCTAACTATCGTAATATAGCCCTTCTTCCGGTTAAGCCTTATCGCCTTCCCATCTTCGAAACACCTGGGGCCTTGGTGGAAGATTTAAGTGGGAGTGCTCCATTTAGAGTCTATTCTGGGTATCAAAGTTTTATTGAGAAAAGCTTAGCTAATTATAGTGGGGAACTATTGAAAAGAGAGTTGGAAAAGAGCTCCTATTTTTCTTTGGTAGAAACCAATTTTTCAAATGTGGCTGATATTGTTGGTGAAAAATATGGGACAACTGAGCTAGAGGCTATCTTAGATGTTCAGGTGCGGCGTCTCGATGTTGAGGAATATGTGTACGCACGGAAAGTGGTGAACGAGGATGCGACAGAAACCTTTGTTTATTATTTACGACAGAAAATAGGATTGGAAATTAGCTACTCTGTACTCGACGTTCAGACGGGTAAGGCCATCTATAAGGACTCTTTTCAAAATCGAGAAGAATATACCTATGCTCTCGATAGTAAAAAAGGGCCAGTTATTTATGCGCCGGATCTAACGCCAAAACTGAGACAGATGAGTGAAGACCTTATAACGTCTATTGTAAATTCAATTGCTCCTCGTTGGGTTTCCTCCTCTATCTCTCTTATGGCTAACCGCCCTAAATTGCCCCATCTCGAAGACTCTTATAAAGCAGTTAAAGAGGGACGACTCAATTTCGCATATAGTCAGTTCCTGCAAGAATGGGAGTTCTCAGGCCACGTTGCCTCAGGATATAACGGAGCCCTTATTCTAGAAGCGTTACAAAGAAGAGAAGAAGCCATAAAACTCATGCAAAAGGTTTGGCAATCGAGCGGTTCACAGAAAGCCAAAAAGCAACTTGATCGCATGTATCGGTATCGCGAGGATCAAGGAGAAGCAGAATCTCAATTTTAGATAGGGAGACACTATGGAACGAATTCCACTTTTAATTGTCTATACCGGCAACGGTAAAGGAAAGACAACTGCAGCTTTGGGAGTAATTTTTCGAGCTTTGGGCCATGAAGGTGTCTGTGCGGTGATTCAGTTTATAAAACCAGCTACCCTTGAAACAGGCGAAAAAAAGACAGCTAAACGGCTTGGCGTGCTATGGGAAAATTATGGTGAAGGGTTTTTATGGAAAGAGAAGGAGTCAGAACCGAGTAGAAAGGCGTGTAGAAAGGGATGGCAACGAGCTCAAGAGCTTATACAGAGCCAGCAGTATGATCTGATTGTGCTCGATGAATTTACATATCCATTAGAGCATGGGTTTGTTACCATGAGCGAAGTTGTCGAGTTTTTTAGTAATTATAAAAAAGGGGAGCGCCCACCCCATGTTATTATAACAGGGCGTAATGCTCCCCAAGAACTCCAAGATATTGCGGATATGGTGCATGAGTTAGTAGAAATAAAACACCCGTGGCACCTCGCAAAAGTTCGTGCACAACCGATGGTAGAATATTAGATAATTGCCTAAAAAGTGGAATCGATATATTTATTCTGTACCAAATGATGAAAACAGGATATAATCCTATGCGAAGGATACAATATGGGATTAATTGAATGTCATTCACATCTGCTCCCTTTCGTTGACGATGGGGTGCGGTCTAAAGATGATGCACTCCGTCTGTTAGATGCCTATGCACAAGCTGGGTTTGACCGTGTCGTCGTTACACCACACCTGTATAACCCGTTAGTCACGACGCGGACACAAAACATTCGAACCATGTTTACTTGGGCTTATGGAGAAGCTCAACACAGAGGGGTACAATTAATTCTTGGCAGTGAAACCTATATCGGCGGGATAGCAGATCCACAAGTTTTGCCTTTTCTTAATAATTTCGTCTTGTTGGAAGTCGATACTGTGATCGAACCATTATTTCTACTGCACCATGCCTATGCACTGCATAAGCGTGGGCTAACTGTTATCCTAGCCCATATTGAACGATATCGATGGTTCAGTGTGCAATCAGAAGTAGCTACTGAATTACGGAAAATAGGGGTCTATTTTCAGTGTAACGTCGATGCATTGAAGGAGAAAACGGTCCAACATTATTTAGAAAAAGGTTGGGTTGATATTATAGCTGGAGATAATCACGGTGATGAGCATATGCCGGCTCGCTTGGCAGAGGCGCTCAACACCAATCCAATAATATTACAAAGGATGGAGAATCTCTTTGCGAAACGCGAGGAAATTTAATAGGGGGAGTGTGTATGCTACTAGATATGACGATTTCCAATTTTCGTTCAGTACAGAAGCCACAAACAATATCGTTTGAGGCGGTACGGGACAACAGATTAGCTGCTTCGAAAGTCGTAGAGATTAGCGAGAGGCTAAAAGTTATAAAGTCTTTGGCAATTATTGGGCCAAATGGAGCTGGTAAGAGTACTTTCGTCCGAGCACTAGAGGTCCTTCGTGCCATTATTATGGCCGATGAAGAGATGGAGAATCCGTTGCAACTTTTATCGGGGACAGCCTTTGCTTATTCTCCAATAAAAGGGGGCCCCGCAGAGATGGTGGTTGAGCTAGTGCTAGGAACCGATGAAGAATCGGGGCAGGCTTTGCGTGGTAAATATACCCTGATTGCCGACCGAGATAGAATATACGAAGAATCTTACTATGTCTTTGTTGGACGATCACGTAAACTAATGTTTGAACGCAAGCTCAAGACGAGTGATGGTCCTGAAATAGAATACGGGTATCGTTGGGGTAAAATGTTCCGTGGTGATAAAAAACGGCTTAAAGGGAAAGTCCCTACTGGGCACACCTATCTTGCTGCAGCCGCGAGAAAGGGGAGTTCAACCCTTTTACCTGTGTATACTTGGTTTACTGAGGAACTTATGATCCTCCCCTTTGGTTTGTCGCCCATTAGCGAAAAAACCATTGTGACCCAGTTAAGGAAACATCCCAGTTGGAAAAAGCAATTAATTGATTTCTTATGGAGTATCGATATTACCGATATTCGCGACCTTCGCCTTCAAGAAGATCGCCTCATTTTCGTCCATACCAATGTGACGCAACATTATGCTTCCTATTTTTCAAATGAGTCACTTAGTTTACGAAGGTTAGCTTCAATTGCCATTGCGATGTTCGAAAGCTTTACTTCTAAGCGCTGTCTCGTTATAGATGATTTTGGCATGTTGCTTCACCCCTATGCTTTGGAGCATGTGGTCGAAGTTTTTGAAGCGAGTAATAAACACTATAATTCGCAACTATTTGCGGTCGATTGTAACCCTTCGCTATTAAAGGATGGGGTCTTACGCCGTGATGCAGTTTGGTTTGCCCAAAAGAATTCGGAGTCAGCTACTGAATATTTTAGTTTGGCAGATTTTAGATTTTCTCAAGCAAAACGAGATTTGACTGGTCAGCTCTATTTAAACGGTTCTTATGGGGCATTACCCATTACCAGCGAATTTACATTTATTGACGAAGAGCAGGAGGGGCAGTGAAATGAAACGTAAAAGAATGAGTGAAAAGCCACGCAAGACAATCCTTATCGTCACCACCAGCCAGGATCAATTGCTCTATTTTTCGCAGATGCGCAAAGATTGTCGCTACACTAACATGACTGTGTTGTGGGCAGAAGAGAGTGAAAACTTGGAAGAATTTATTCGTTTTACCGCCAAAGAACGAATAAGAGGACGCTTTGATGTGACGTGGGGTGTTTTTGGATTTGAAGAGATGAAAGTTACTTCTAGCCAGGTGCGAGAAGTAATGCCTTATGCAAAAAAGAAAAAAGTACAATTGGCTTGGATTAATCCGGGTATTTCCTTATGGTATTTATTGCATTTGCAAAATCCTAGGATGCCTATTTCCAGTAGTATCGTTGTTGAGAGCACGTTAAAAGGAATTCTACCTAACTTTTCACTTGCTCCTGAATATTTATTAAATGAAGGGGATTCACTCCATTTACGCTTGTTCCCAGCCAAAGCTATGGCGGTGGTCAATGCTGGCAATTATAATACGATGGCTCAACAACGAGGATACGATTTACCTCCGGTCCAACTAACCAAACTTATTACGGAAATCGCTGATGTGTGTGGCGTGGCTGATATGTCTCGTAACCAAAAACTCATTGGATTAAAGAATAACTAACTATGGTAAGTCAAGGATTCACGATATTGTTATATATGTTCGCTTTTGCCACCGGGTGTATGACACTGGTCCTCTCGGTGGTGTTTCATATTCGTGAAAACTACGAATGGACTAAATTTTTTATTACATTCCATGCTTCATTGCTCCTCGTAATGACTTTACAGGTGTTAAAAGTCTTTGTTGATGTGTTTTTAGGAACGGCCGCAGCGAGTATCACCGGCATCATCATTCAAAGCCTATTGGCGGCCAATGTAAGTTTTTTGATTGTTTTTATTCCCTATTTCACCACTTGGGTTATTGGGCAACCCTGGCGCAATCCTTTTATTTTCCTTTTTTTCTTTTTTGCTTCTGCATATATGGCTTTATCGGTCCTCGATATAATATTTCCAGATGTGTGGGCTTTTCAGACTGCGATGATGTTGGTCTTTGTTGTAACGCTCTTTTTCTGTATTGGGGTAATTATTAAAAATTTAAAAACTATTTCCGAACCGGATGTTCGCTTGGTGAGTAAAGCTATCATCATTCTTTCATTTGTGATGATGCCATTGTTAGTTATAAGTGTCATTTTTTCTAGCAGTCGCTTTATTAGTTATCCCATCTATTTTATGGCTTTCTCGGTAATAATTTTAGTCTATCTATTTGCCTATTTTAAACGGATGCCGCACGCCCCAAATCCTGAATTGACCTATGAACGTGTAGCTAGATTTCATATCTCCGAGCGAGAATATTCAGTGGTAAAGTTGATAAAAGAGGGCTACACAAATAAAGAAATTGCCGCTAAATTAGATATTTCAGTCAATACTGTTAATAATCATGTTGCCAATATCTTTTCAAAGACCCAAGTCCGCAGTAGGATTGACTTGCTTAACGTTTTAAACGAAGAATAAAAAGGAGTGATGTTATGACGAATAATCTAGCATTAACAGTTCGTAAATGTGCTAAGCCGATCACCCTTGTTCATGAACCAAAAGCTAATAAAGCCGTTGTATGTCTCCACGGTTATACCGGATATCCTGGCGAGCTGGCTTTACCAGCCAAAGAGTTATTCTCTGCCGGTTTTGATGTTTTTGTGCCCCGCTATCCCGGGCATGGTACCAACGCAAAAGATTTTATGTCCACCAGAAGAGATGATTGGATTGGTGAGGCAGAGCGAGTCTATCGAAAGGCCGCCGATGATTATGAAGAAGTCGCTTTGGTTGGGCACTCAATGGGTGGAGCTATTGCGACTATTTTAGCCGAACGTTATGGCATTAAGAAGATGGTGCTCTATGCACCGGCGCTCTCTTTGCCAACATTACCCCGCAATTTAATTGTTTTTATGAGTCTTTTTATGAAACGAAAAAAACAATCTTGGCAAAGGGATCTTCGTTATACGTTTTTTGATGAACGCGATGAAGATGATGATGCCTATCTGGGGGCCCAATACTGGAGTTGGATTTATCCGCGTCAGTTACGTGAATTAGCCTTAATTAAAGATGAAGCTGTCAAAGCTCTAGCCTCACTGGAGACTGATACTCTAGTATTTACCGGTGGTGGGGATGAAACGGTACCACAGGATGTTGGTATTTTAGTAATCCAAGAGGGGAAGGGAAATAATAACTGGATCCATTTACCGAGAGCAACGCACTTAATTCCCTATGATTTTAATGAATCTTCCCGAATTGAGGCCATGGAAGGGACGGTCACCTGGCTTTCGGCTCAAAATCCTCTCTAACCTGGTTGTTGCCTCTTTCTTTTTTTTGTTATACTACTGTAGCAATTAGTGATTGGTTCTTTCCGATTACTAGAGGAGAATTTCCCCATGAGTGTTCGTGTTCGTTATGCTCCTTCTCCTACCGGTATGCAACATATTGGTGGTATTAGGACTGCGTTATTTAATTATTTTTTTGCTCGTTCTCAAAAAGGGTCGTTTATCTTACGTGTCGAGGATACCGATCAGGAGCGTTCCAGCAATGAAGCCTTACAAGATCTCTATGAGACTCTTGATTGGTTAGGAATCGATTGTGATGAAGGGCCTTTAGTGGGTGGAGCCTACGGCCCCTATACCCAAAGTGAGCGCATTGAACTCTATAAGGAATATGCCCAAAAATTAATCGAAGATAATAAGGCCTACCGCTGTTATTGCACCCCAGAGCGCCTTGATGAATTGCGAGCTAAACAGGTTGCTGAGAAATCTAAACAGCACGGCTACGATCGCCATTGTCGCCATTTGACAGATGAGGAGCGCCAGAAATTAGAAGCGCAGGGGCTGACAAGTGTCATTCGGCTTAAAGTTCCCCTTGAAGGAAAAACTACGTTTCATGACCTATTGATGGGCGATATTACACGGCGCAATAGTGATGTAAATCCCGATCCTGTCTTATTAAAATCTGATGGATTTCCGACCTATCATCTCGCTAATGTGATTGATGACCATCTGATGAATATTAGCCATATCATGCGAGCTCAGGAATGGATCCCCTCGGGACCTCTCCATATTCTTTTATATGAAGCCTTTGGCTGGGAGCCACCCTTGTACTGCCACTTACCCATGGTTATGGGCAAAGATGGCCAGAAGTTATCGAAAAGGCATGGAGCGACCGCAGTGCGTGATTTTAGGGCCAAAGGGTATTTGCCAGAAGCACTGCTTAATTACGTAAGCATGGTAGGATGGTCTTATGATAGTGAACGTGAGTTCTTCAGCAAAGCTGATTTATGTGAACTTTTCTCTTTGGAAAAGATAAATAAAGCTCCTGGTGTTTTTGATTATAAGAAATTAGATTGGTACAACGGGATGTACATTCGGCAAAAAACTGACGAAGAGTTAACCGCTTTACTCCTCCCTTTTTTGGTTGAAGCTGGTTTTGTAAGGCAACCTTTACGTGCTGATGATTCTCATAAAATTGCCGCATTGATTCCGTTAGTAAAAGAGCGACTGAAAGTCTTAAGTGATGTTGTCGAGATGTCCCGATTTCTTTTTACCGAGATTGAAGCTCCTACTGTGGAGTCTCTGTTACCAAAAAAACAGGATGCTGCCACCACACTCGCGGCATTGAAAAAGGCCCTTGTGTTGCTTTCTCAGCTAGATTCTGTTGAAGACGCTAAAATAGAGGAGCAATTGGTGGCAATTGCGACTGAATTGGATTGTAAAGTAAATGGGGTGTTTATGCCCATCCGTGTGGCGGTAACAGGGAGTCATGTGAGTCCGCCCCTATTTGATTCGATACGATTACTTGGTTTGGAAACTACATTGACCCGATTAAAACGGGCAATTACGATACTGGAAGATGAGGTTGCATAATGGCTGAAACAACAATGGAAAAGATTGTCTCGCTCTGTAAGAGACGTGGGTTTATTTTTCAATCGAGCGAGATTTATGGTGGACTTTCGGGTGCCTGGGATTATGGTCCTTTAGGAGTGCAGTTAAAGAATAATATTCGGGATTTCTGGTGGAAAGAGATGACCCAAATGCACGATAATATCGTGGGGCTGGATGCCTCTATTTTGATGCACCCTAAAGTATGGGAAGCTAGTGGGCATGTAGCTAACTTTACCGACCCTATGGTCGACTGTAAACAGTGTAAAAATCGATTTCGTGCTGATCAGATAGATTTAACCGCGGCTTGTCCAAACTGCGGAACAAAAGATTCTTTTACCGAACCACGGAATTTTAATCTGATGTTTTCAACCCACATCGGAGCAGTCCATGATGAGGGATCAACGATCTACCTGCGACCTGAAACTGCTCAAGGAATCTATCTTGATTTTAAGAACGTGGTCCAAAGTAGCCGGGTGAAAATTCCTTTTGGTATTGCTCAAGTAGGGAAGGCTTTTAGAAATGAAATTACGACAAAGAACTTCATTTTCCGCTCCCTTGAATTTGAACAAATGGAGATGCAATATTTTGTGAAGCCGGGCAGTGATGAAAAGTGGTTCTCTTTCTGGCGTGAACAAAGAATGGAGTTCTACCATAAGATGGGAATTACTCCCAGTCGTTTACGATGGCACCGCCATGGTCCTGATGAGTTAGCTTTCTATGCCAAAGATGCTTATGATATTCAATTCCTGTTCCCCATGGGATGGCAGGAACTTGAGGGTGTCCATAATCGAACCGATTATGATCTGAATCAACATCAAAAGTTCAGCGGTAAAGATCTAAGTTACTTAGAGCAAGAGACCCATGAACGGTACATTCCGTACGTGGTGGAAACTTCTGCCGGTCTAACTCGGAATGTTTTAATGGCTTTATCTGATGCTTATACCGAGGAGACTTTAGAAGGTGGCGATGTGCGGACCGTGCTCCGCTTCCATCCGGCAATTGCTCCAATTACGGTAGCTGTATTGCCCTTAGTAAAGAAAGATGGCATTAGTGAACTCAGCGAAAAACTTGAACGGCAGTTGCGTGAAGATTTTGCCACATTCTACGATCAAGGGGGGGCTATTGGGCGTAGGTATCGCCGAATGGATGAGATAGGAACTCCCTATTGTGTTACCGTAGATTACCAGACTTTAGACGACAACACCGTTACGTTGCGATTCCGTGATTCGATGGAGCAGGTGCGAGTCCATCTCGATGATTTAGTGGCTAGAATTCACCTTGAAACGAAACAATACAAACGAGTAGAGGAGTGAGTGCAATGAATAAGGCATTACAAATACTCCAAGACCGTGGTTTTATTAAACAATGTACTGATTATGAGGGGCTAAGTGCACTGATGGATCGAGAACCTGTAACTTTTTATGTAGGTGTTGATCCAACCGGGAAAAGTATCCATATTGGTCATATGGTCCCTTTTTTTGCTATGCATCATTTACAAAATGAGGGGCATCATCCCATTGCTTTGGTGGGGGGAGGAACTTCTCTAATTGGGGATCCTTCAGGCAAGAGTGAACTACGGCAGATGCTCACTGTTGAGCAAATCCAAGAAAATAGTTCTTCTTTGAAGGCTCAACTCGGGACTGTCGTCGATTTTACAGCAAAAGAGGGTAGTGGTAAGGGTCAAGCAATTATGCTTAATAACTACGATTGGTTAGGCGATCTTAACTACATCGAGTTCTTACGTGATATTGGTAAACACTTTAGCGTTAACCGCATGCTCACTTTTGAAAGTTACAAGCAACGCTTAGAACGCGGACTCTCTTTTATTGAATTCAATTACCAGTTACTACAATCCTTCGATTATCTGACTCTGTATCGTGAACATGGTTGTCGACTCCAGATTGGTGGTGATGATCAATGGGGCAATATTGTTGCTGGTATAGAATTGGTTAGGAAAATAGAAAGCGCTGAATGTTTTGGCCTCACCTTTAATCTTATAACCCGTGCCGATGGTCACAAGATGGGCAAAAGTGAAAAAGGGGCAGTATTTCTTGATCCTGAGATGTTTAGTCCCTATGATTTCTATCAATATTGGCGTAATGTGAATGATGCGGATGTAATTCGATTTATGAAGTTATTTACCTTTTTGCCATTAGAAGAAATTGCTACTTATGATACGCCGAAAGTTAATATTAATGAAGCGAAGGAAAGGTTAGCATTCGAACAAACTAAGATCATTCACGGCATCGAAGAGGCAGAGAAAGCCAAAGATGCAGCGAGGTCGATGTTTGGAGGGGTTCCTTCAGAAGCTGCACGAGAGGGTTTGCCCTCAATGACCATACCATTATCGCAGTTGGAAGCAGGGATTGGAGTGATTGAATTATTCGTGATGTCCACATTATGTAAAACGAATTCTGATGCCCGTCGACTTATTACACAAGGTGGGGCGATGATTCAAGATAAGAAAGTCGAAGATGTGAAACTCATTGTTGATTCATCTTGGGCTGATCAAGGGGAAATGATACTTCGAGCGGGTAAGAAGCGTTATTTTAGGATTATTGTTTCTGCTTGATACTAGGCACGCCGGAAGCCGATTCCGGCATGAGGCAATGTATGAATATGTTTTCTACTAAAAGTAAGATTTTGCTCTGTGTAGGGTTGATTCTTTGTTTGATGGCACCCCTTACCGCACGAGCTGCTCAAGAGGTGCTCCAAGCCTCTGAAGAAGTTACCGTCCAGATGGGCGTGATGCAGGGGCCCAGTGGATTCAGTACGATTGGACTAACTAGAGATAATGGACGTCTCGATGAGCGTACGAGTGTCTATATCTCAGTATATCCTTCTCCAACAGAGGTTATTGCTCGTTTAGTGAACGGCGATCTCGATATAGCTGCTTTGCCGACCAATGTAGCAGCTAATTTATATGCTAAAAATGTGGGAATCAAGACTGCCGCGATTGTCGGTGAAGGGATGCTCATGTTCCTCACTAACGATGCCTCAATTCAGGATTGGGGAGATCTTGCCAATAGGAAAATTTCCATTCCTGGGGCAGGTAGCACGCCCGACCAATTAACTCGTATTATTATTACCGCATTGGGGTATGACTATGAGCGCGATGTTGAGCTCGATTATAGTATTGCTTCGCCTGCACAAATGTCTCAAATGTTAATTGCTGGTAAAATATCGCTGACGGTATTACCTGAACCTTTTGTGACAATGACCCTCAATTCCAAGGCTAATATTATTCCCTTACTCGATATGCAAGTTGTTTGGGATGCTTTAACTGGCTCTGGCAATTACCCGATGACGGTCGTGGTGGTTTCTGACAAATTCATCGATGCTTATCGTGATCGTTTACCACTTGTTATGGATGCCATTCGTGATTCAGTAGAGTGGGTCAATGCCAACCCCGAGGAAGCCGGTGCGTTAATTGAAGAAGCTGGTATTATGAAAGCAGCGATGGCAGTTCCGGCTATTCCCCGTTGTAATCTCGTGTTCAGAACGGCAGTTGAAGGAAAAGAGGCGATGGATGTCTATTTGAAAGTCCTCTATGGTTTCGATTATGCTTCAGTTGGTGGTTCGGTCCCCGATGAATCGTTCTACTTGGATTACTAAGCTAATTACCGCACTCTCTGTCATAATCCTCCTTGGGATATGGCAGGGAGGGGCTATCTGGTTAGATGCTGCGGTCATTTTACCAAGTCCGACTACCACGTTAGGGGCATTGGCCACGTTAGTGCGCCACAAGCCCTTCTCTTTGAATATCATTACAACCGTAGGGCGAGCTTTACAAAGTTTTCTCCTTATCTTTATGGTAGGGAGTTTCTTTGGGATTCTGGCTGGATATTCTAAAAAAGTGCATGCGTTTCTCGTTCCTGTGTTGGTTATTTGTAAAGCAACACCAGTGATGTCAGTTATTCTGTTAGCCTTTATCTGGTTCTCCAGTGGTACAGTTCCCCTTTTCTCAGCCTTTTTGATGGGTTTTCCGGTTATGTTTGTCCAAGTGGAACAGGGAGTCCAGCTTATTTCACCACGCTTGCGTGAAATGACGGAGGTCTATGGTTTTTCACCAGTACGACGTTTAGTACACTTGGTTATTCCGTCCATGTTACCTTCTTTTATAACTGGAGCAAAGGCTTCCCTTTCAATGGTCTGGAAGGTAGTTATTGCAGCCGAAGTACTCACAGTCCCCCGCTATGGGGTTGGATCGCGGATGCAATTGGCTCAAGTCCACTTGGAGACGGCCGAGGTGTTAGCCTGGACCCTCATAGCTATAGCATTGACTGCCCTTGGAGACCTGCTCTTTCAAGCTATGCTCTCTCTGCCCAAATATATTCTAACCCTCCGAAATCGTAATCGAAAGGTTGAACTATGCAATTAGTAGGAATTACCAAGGGTTATACCGTAGCTGATTTGTTTCTTCCCGTCTTGCAGGATTTCTCTTTGACGGTGGAACCAGGGACAATTACGGCCCTTGTTGGTCCTTCAGGGTGTGGCAAAACGACCTTGCTCCGCTTGATAGGTGAGTTAGAGCCCTATCAAAGTGGGCAGATTATTAAAGTGACCGAGGAAGAGGGGCCCATGGGGTATCTTTTTCAAGAGCCTCGTTTACTTCCCTGGTATTCTGTTTTGCACAATGTGGAGTTGGTCTTACGCCCTTGGTATGATTCCAAAGAGAAACGGATCAATCGAGCTCTAGAGTTTTTACAGCTGGTGAATTTAGAAGATTATGCTCGGTTTAAACCCGATCAATTATCGGGGGGGATGCGACAACGCGTTTCAATTGCCAGAGCCTTTGCCTATCCAGCCCGGCTCATGTTGCTTGACGAACCTTTCCAAAACCTCGATACCCAAATGCGTTGGTCGTTAGTTAATGCATTTTTAACTTTATGGAAACAGGATCAACGGACCACTATTTATGTGACACACGACGTACCTGAAGCACTTTTAATGGCAGATACCGTAGTACGGCTATCAAACAGACCTATGCAGATTCTAGAAACCCTTACCATTGACACCCCCCGCGAAGAACGATCTTTAGGCGATCCCCAATTTATTGCGATGCAAGCCCGTTTTTATACATAACCTTGGTCAATCATGGCGTTAGCAACTTTGAGAAAACCAGCAATATTAGCGCCGTCAACCAGATTGCCGGCACTACTATAGCGTTGGGCGGTCTCGCAAATAGTAGTATAAATCCCTTTCATGATTCTCTGTAATTCGCGATC
>JAQVOO010000192.1 GCA_028702575.1 Sphaerochaetaceae bacterium | reverse complement strand
CGGCCTAATGTTGGCATTAAACTTATGTTGGCATAACAAATTAAGATGTTAAAAATCAAAAATATAGCATCAATTCTGCACAACATAATTTATTGTAATATATTAGTTGTAAGGACCTGTCACTAATGACAGACATTACAACAATGTTTGAAAAAATTTATTTGAAAAAAACCAATTTGCGCAAGCATTTGGAAGCACCATTGCTAAAAGAACGTGAAGAGTTCCTTTCGCATATGGAAAAGAAAAAATTGTGCCTCAGGTATCTCCAAATTACCTCAAAGTATTTACTGTTTGCTGTTCAGGAGCTTCACTTAAAGGACGAAGCAAAAGTAATTGTATCTTTTGATAGTATTCGAGAGGCTGGCCAAAAGTGGAAAAAAATGAAACTATCCAGTTCACTGCGGAAGAATGCCGATGAACGAGTAGACACAAAAACAAAGGACTTTGTTTGCACAACAGTTAAATGGTTGAGCGGTATCGGCTGGATAAATCCCGTTTACCTGAATGACAAATTGATTTTCAACAGGCTCAATAAAGAACCGGCGTTTAGGCTAAAGTATCTCTGTGCTCCATCTTTTAAGGAACGTTTAGCATATCTAAATCATCTTGAAGCTAATGGCATGAGCTTTAGTACCCTCAGGGAGTATGCGGAATATCAGCTTCATATCATTGAGTTTCTTAATTTGACATCTTTACACCAGTTCAGTCGCGGCGAATTAAAAGTTGCAGCCAGACATTGGGATACTATAGGGAATGGCAATCGCCTCAAAAAGAGGGGGAAACGATATAAAACCTTCCTTGCAGTTGCAAGTGGTTGGTTTGAATATACTAATTTGATTATCTCAGACAAACCCAACATACCAGAGTCAGAAAAACTGGATGCTTATTGTAATTGGATGCTTAAGGATAAAGGCTTATCTAAAGAAACTATTCGAAACAGAAAGTTAGAACTGGAGCATTTCTTTACTTATGTCCTCCACGAAGGCAATGATCTTAAATCATTAAATGCAATTTGTCTGGACAGTTATATTGAGAAGCGCCATAATGAGGGTTGCAGCCGTCGCTCCATCGCAACAATAGTGACATCGTTAAAAGGCTTTCTACGTTTTGCCCATGATCAGGAACTAATTCAAACAGATTTATCTGTAATGCTTAAAAGTCCCAAGTTGTTTAGTTTAGAGAATCTGCCGTTATCTCCAAACTGGGAGGATATACAAAGACTTATTGATTACTATGACGGAACTAAACCTCGTGATATCAGGAATAAAGCCATTATGGTCATTTTTGTCGTATATGGCATCCGATGCAGCGAACTGGAAAACATCACACTCAGAGATGTAGACTGGAAGAATGATGCCATTTACCTTCATCGGGCAAAAAGATGCCGGCCCCAAATATTGCCTTTATTACCTATAGTTGGCAATGCTTTAGTAAAATACATTACTGAAATCAGGCGCAATGATCTAAGCAGAGAATACTTGTTCCTTGACCTTGTTGCTCCCTTTACTAAAGTTAAACGCACAACCGTTTACAATGTAGTTGCGTCTGCTTATAAAGCTCTTGACATTAAACTGAACCATATCGGTCCACACTCAATTCGGCACGCCTGTGCCAGTCATCTGGTGAACTCAGGGTGTACTTTGAAGGAAGTGTCTGACTTGCTGGGGCACAGTCAGCTTGATACTACAAGAATTTATGCAAAAGTAGATATGGTAAACCTCTGTAAGGTCGCAGAAATGAACTGGGAGGGCCTGCTATGAGAACGGATGAAGCCATAAGCCAATATACAAAATACCGCAAAAACCTGGGAGAGAAGTTCAGAGTGAACGGGTTCATACTGAAAAATTTTGCAAATTATGTAGGCCAAGATAAAGAATTGGCTGACATCCAATTAGTACAATGTACGAACTTCCTGTATGGAAAATCAAGAAAAGGCTCAGAAATTACTTCCTATTGGTTTTGTATCTATACTGCCTTGAATGGATTGTTTCAATGGGCCCTGCATCGTGGATACGTCAAAAGGAATCCATTGCCGGTTGACAAACCCAATAAGCCTTTGGCTTTTATACCCTATATTTATAGCAAAGATGAACTTAAAATGCTTTTTCATAATGCTTTGACATACAGGAGGAGATTTAATATTCTCTATCCGGAATCTGTTCGTATAATACTCATGATCACTTACCTTTTAGGACTGAGGCCCGGTGAAACAGTAAAGCTTTGTCTGTCAGATATACATCTTGAACATGACAACTATGCTTTGATTAGAGAGACCAAGTTTTATAAGTCCAGGATAGTTCCATTCAATACTCAGGTTGCATTGCTTCTAAAAGGATATATACAATGGCGAAAGAAGAATCATTTGCCGGAAGATCCGAATTCAAGCCTTTTCGTGACACGTAAGGGTGAACCTGTTAAATTGACAGCAATACAACAAGCTTTTAGACTTATCTGTGACAAATCCAACATCCATAGAAAGGATGGAATGAAATCAGATACACGTATTGAGGATCTTCGTCACACCTTTGCGACCGATAGAGTTACTTCCTGGTATGATGAAGGCAAAAACGTACAGGACTTATTGCCTGTCTTATCAACATATCTTGGACATTGCAATTTGGACAGCACAGCAGTCTACATCTCTTTTACAGATGCACTGCTGCGTAAGGCCAGTGATAAGTTTGAATCATACTCTCTTAAGTAGCCTATGGAAAGTCTTGACAAAACAGCTTATGTAAGCTACTGGATGAAACGATTCCTGCTGGAATATATGACCTCTGTACGAAATCAGTCAAACAATACCCGCAAGAGCTATCGGGATTGCTTTAAACTTTTGCTGCCACACATATCTAAATGCTTGAAAAAAAGTATTGACGAACTCCTCATCGACGATGTTGCCCCCGAGAATATCAAGGACTTCCTGAGTTACATAGAAAATGACAGAAAATGCACGATAAAGACTCGTAATCAGCGTCTGGCTGCCATTTATGCCTTCGCTTATTATGTATCGGTCAATAGTCCTGAGCATATAGAATGGAGTCGTCTTATCCATACAATACCGGTGAAGAAGGAATCTGTCAAGGTGGTCAATGGAAGTGTAACACCCCGTATGTTATATCTTGAAAAAAATGAAATGGATGCACTGCTCAATGCCCCGAACCGAAAGTCGGTTCAAGGGCAAAGAGACTATGCATTATTGATCTTTCTCTATAATAGTGGGGCCCGGGCTTCAGAAGCGACATCACTTACCATCGGCAACTTGCGGTATGCCAACCATCATACAGATCCGCAGGTTATAATATATGGCAAAGGAAACAAGAGAAGGATCTGCCCCTTATGGAAAGGAACAATGGATGTGCTCAAGCAATTTATAGATGGCAGGGATCCCTCTGAAAATGTTTTTTTGAATCGGTATGGAGAGCCAATAACACGCTTTGGTGTATATGAAATGGTTTCACGATATGCTGCAATTGCTGCTCAAACTGTCCCTTCTATTAAAAAGAAGAGGGTAAGTCCACATACGGTCAGACATTCAACCGCGTCTCACCTTCTGGAAGCAGGTGTGGATATTAATACGATTAGAGCCTGGTTAGGTCATGTATCTGTCAACACAACTAACATCTATGCCGAAATCAATATACAGATGAAAGCGAATGCTCTGAAGACATGTGAAATTGAAAACAAGAGTAAATATCAAAAAACATGGAAGTCAAACAAGAAACTTATGGACTTCTTAACTAATTTATAATCCTTAAAATTTATGTTGGCAATGAGGCTTGAATCAACTCTAAATATGAGATGTTTAAAATCTCATGCCAACATAAGTTTAATGCCAACATTAGGCCGGTTATGTTGTGCACAACATAACCGGCCAAGCGCATTGGGCCTGATGGCATTTTCTACCAGGTTGTTGTCAATTTCCAAATGCCCGTCATAAAGATAAGCCAGCAGGTTATCCCACCTGGGGATGGTATATTGCAACGCTTC
>JAQVOO010000034.1 GCA_028702575.1 Sphaerochaetaceae bacterium | reverse complement strand
CTAGGCTTGGTGATAGTGGGGTTAGTAGGTTTTTCACTGTCTTCTTCTTACATACTGTTGTTGTTGTACAGATTGTTATCTGGAGCGGGAGCAACCATACTTGTTATATTAGCACCCCTCTTAGTTACCATGCATTTTGGTAGAAAGAATATAGGAACCGCTATGGGGATATTTAACATAGCAGTACCACTTGGCACCGTTGTTTCTGTAAATCTTTTTGGATATTTAGGATTGTTTATGAATTGGAGGTCTGTTATAGGAATTATTATTGGATTTGTTTCTATGGTTTTACTTGTAGTAATCTTTTTTCTTATTATACCCCCTAGAAAGGTAGAAAAAGAATCAACAACTCCAAAAAGCCGATTTAAATTCGGTTCAAGCTTGGTGTTTCTTGGGGTAGTCTGGATGATAGTCAATGGTCAACTTCTAGCCTACACAACTTTTGGATCGCAGTTTTTCCAATCCTATAATATGTCAATACAAGAGGCAGGATTCCTAACAAGTATGATTATGCTGGTACCAATTTTTATAACACCGTTTATTGGTGTCATAATAGATAAGACTGGCCACAAGAAAATATATTTATTACTTGGTTTCCTGGTAATGGCAGTAGCTTTATTTTCAATTGTTACAACTTGGCTATCATTAACATTCTGGGCAGTCGCTATAGGAATAGGGTTTTCTTTTGCGCCAGTTGTTGTGTTTTCGGCACTACCAGATGTGGTTAAGCCAGAACATACTGGTATGGGGTTGGCAGTGCTAACTGCTGCATCTAATTTGGGAATTACAATAGGACCTGTTGGATTTGGATCAATTCTAGATATGACTTCTGGAAACTTTAGTATTGGTTTTCAAGTTTTATCCATGTTTTCAGTATTAGGGATATTTATTTTATTTGGAATCAAGCAAAACACAGAGAGGTTATAATAATCCCAATAGTATGTTCCACACAGGCAGAAATCGACCATGATATTCTAACTGTTTTATATTTCTGTACCTAGTAGGATTTCCATATTATCCTTGAATATCGTTAAAATGGGTCTTCTAGATGGGGTTTGGTGAATGTGCCTACTAGGACAGAAATCCAAACTATCTATAGGCGCGAGTCTACACCCTGATTATCATCAGTTCAAAATAACCTCTTATCCCCAACTCTCTAGGAGGCATGTCACATTAGCTGGACTCGGCCTACTACCTATACAAGTCTCAATGTTTGTACAGCTGGTAGCAGTGTGACATGTATTCCTGAACCTACAATATTAACTCATCCTCTTCGAGTATTGGCCTGAACGATTCATCACTGAAGATCAGGTGATCTAAAACTTTAATACCTAATATTTCTCCTGCTTAAAGTAGCCTTCTTGTTACGTTGAGGTCTTCAGAGCTGGGTTGTAGCTTTCCACTGGGATGGTTTTTCCCAACTACAATGGCAGTAGTTCTTTCACGTAGGAGGATCGAAAATACCTCTCCTAGCGTCGCGAGTGACACAATAAGACTATTGTTTTATAGGATTCAAAAAGGTTGTATTAATTAATTTTGCATTACAGTATGGATAAAGGATGATAATGGGAAGTTTTTGGATGGCAACAACGCAGAAAGATACTCTTCTTGATCGGGATTATATTGATAAGAGTGTATGGTTTAAGATTATATCCACAAAAAATAGCATAAAATAAAAGTTTTAGGGGTTATAGCCACAATAACTTGTTTACGGGCTGAGTTTTTACGTGTATACTCTATAGTATGGAGAGTAAAGCATGATTGATAGGCCAATGTACTATGATAAAATCAGACAGTTTATTAACAAGCCTTTTATTAAGGTGCTTACTGGAGTACGGAGATGTGGAAAATCAACAATGATGTTGCTTATCCAGCAACTTCTTATAGAACAGGGCATAAAAAAGGAACAGATCATCTCTATAAACTTTGAAAGCATGGCATATTATGATTTGCGTAATTCTCGTTCCTTGTATACCTATGTGTCAGAAGCTGTCAAGAAAATTGAAGGTAAGGTATATCTATTTTTTGATGAAATTCAAGTTGTTGACAAGTGGGAAGAGGCTATTAATTCGTTCCTCCTAGATTTTCCCTCAGATGTATATATTACCGGCTCGAATTCACAACTTCTCTCTTCTGAACTTTCAACCTTACTAACGGGTAGGTACATCCATATTCAGATGCAAGTGCTTTCTTTCCAAGAAATGCTGGCTTTCAGACAAAATAAGGCAAAGGGACAAACTCAAAATGATTTGCTTTGGTTGTACATCAGAAGAGGTGGGTTTCCAGCAGTACATATTGCAAATTACGATGAGAGGAGCACTTACGCAATCATCAATAATATCTATGACTCGATTGTACTGCGTGATGTAGTACAACGGTACAATATTAGAAATATTGATTTATTGAATAGGGTCATGCAATTCATCATGGACACTGTCGGGAGCACAATCTCGGCAAAAAAGATTGCCGATTATTTTAAGAGTCAATACAGATCTGTCGATATCAACACGATATATACCTATTTAGAAGCACTAGTAAGTTCATTCATAATTAGCAAAGTTCAGCGCTATGATATACAGGGGAAAGAACTTCTGAAAACCCAAGAAAAATACTACTTAGCAGATCCTGGTATTCAGCATGCTGTCTTTGGCTATCGAGATCGGCATATTTCAGGTATTTTGGAAAACATTGTTTATCATGAATTGGTCAGACGGGGATATGCAGTATTCATTGGAAAGATCGGGACTCAGGAAGTTGACTTCATTGCAGAGGATACTCAAACCCGATTATATGTACAAGTTGCTTACAAGCTGGAATTTGAAAGTACTTTGGAAAGGGAATTTGCACCACTTCTTGCTATTCGGGATTCCTATCCTAAATTTGTAGTGACCATGGATTCCCATTTTCAAGACTCCATAGATGGAGTCCGTCACATTGGACTCCTTCAATTCCTCACAGACAATACTCTGTATTAGTATGTGCTTCAGGTAAAACCTCGATACTCCTATAATAGCTATGTGGATGGTAAACATAATTCGGGGGCACCCCCATAATCTCTACTCTCAGAGTTCCTTCACCATTAAAAGCAGGTCTTTATGATACCCTTCCTTGTATCGAAATCCGCGGGGAATAATACCTATCCTCTGAAAGCAAAACTTCTCGTAGAGTTTGATTGCAGGATAGTTGTTAGCCACTACTTCTAGTTCCATCTGGCTGAATCCTGCCTGCTTTGCTGAAGATAGCAAACCCTCCATCAACAAAGATGCTATGCCTTTACCCTGTTGTGTTTTTGTCACCGAAATCCCTATTTGACACCGGTGGGCGACCTTGACGGCAGAACCCACAGGAGCGAAATAACAGAGAGCCACTAAATCATGTCCAAGAAAGCCTCCCAGCATCAGATTAGTTTCTGCTTTTTCTACGCTCTCTAAAAACTTAGCTTCATCCTCAATGCTCATCTTACTATAGCGGGCAAGGAACGGGGACTCGGCATACATAGAAGCCATGAAGGGTATTATCTGTACCCGATAGAATTTCTACATTATCCTCGAATATCGTTGAAATGGATATTCTTGATGGGTTTTGGTGAATATGATTACCAGGAAAGGAACCCAAACTATCCACAGGAGCGAGCCTACCCACCCTGATTATCATCAGTTCCAAATAACCTTTTATCCCCAACTCTCATAGGAGGCGTGTCATATTAGCTGGACTCGACTTACTACCTATGCGGAGTTCCCATGCTTGTACTGCTGGCAGTAGTGTGACATGTACTCCTGAATCTACGACATTAACTCATTCTCTTCGAGTATTGGCCTGAACGATTCATCACTGAAGATCAGGTGATCTAAAATTTTAATCCCCAGAATCTCTCCGGCCTCCAAGAGCCTTTGGGTTACATTCAAATCATCCACACTGGGTTGTAGTTTCCCGCTGGGATGGTTGTGGGCAACTACAACCGCGGTAGCTCGTTCACGTAGAGGGATCGAAAAGACCTCTCTCCTAGTGTCGCGAGTGACACAATAAGACTATTGTTTTTTGGGATTTAAAAAGGTTGCATCAATTAATTAAGTGTTGCACCGTAAAGAATATACTAATAGTGACCTTTTTAACTACTTTAAAAGTAGTGGTAACTAGATTTCTTCACTTTTTTGATGGGACTTTAATATTAATGTCGTATGCAGGTTAAACCGTGTTATGAAGAATTGACCGCATACAGAAGTGGTGCTACTCTTATGCCAACCGTGATTATTTATATTATGATTTCAAGTATAGCTTGTGTATCGTATCTCTTTTTAGGGATTTCCGTTTTGGTGTTCGGGAAAAATTCTGCAATCCATAAATCATTTGTTGCACTGTGTGCAATCCTTGCTCTCTGGTCTATAGGTAGTGTTGGACAAGAACTGTTTCAACATAATGCATTAGCTTCATTGTTTGATAAAATATATTACACAGGTTCAGAGCTCTTTATACTTGCAGGCATAATATTTGTGATGTTTCTTACCGGAAGTTGGAAATCACGAGTGCTTGTTTACATCTTTCTATTAGTTGTGAGTCGAATGACTATCTACCAAATAGCAAACTGGGGATGGAACTTATTAGCAAAAGCTTACCCAACAGGATTTTGGTTTGTATCACACCAACTGTTCTCAGTAGTAGAAGTGTTATTTATGATAGTTATAGTTGCTATTTGGGGGAAAAAAACTACATTATATCGAGAACGAGCGCAGGCGAAAATTGTCGTTTTTAGCACTCTTGGAGGGACGATCATAGGTGTGCTGGTCGATTTCTTTTCAGGGGCACACGGATATAACCCTATTTCAAATACAATTCCTTTACTATGGGTATCTGCTATATGTTTTGCAATTATCCGCTATGGTCTTTTGCAATTTTCACCTCTCTGTGTAAATCGCAATTTAATAGAACACATGGATCAAGCTGTCTTTGTTATTGATGTTTCATGGAATATCACAGACCTCAACAGTGCAGCCTTATTTCTCGTAGAATATCAAGAAGCGCCAAATAGCCCTCTTCCTATGAAAGAAGTATTTTTAGATTCATTTAGTATAATAAAGAAGCTTCAAGCTGTAATGAATTCTGGAAACACCTTTTATTCTCAGTCAGACTATATTCTCACTTTACATAAAAATTCGATTCAGGTAGTTGCAAATTACTCAATCGTAAACGATTCATGGGGAGATATGCTAGGAATCCTTGCTATTTGCTATCCCCAAATTGATCTACGTGCATTCATTGATCACTACAAATTGAGCGAAAGGCAGACAGATATTTTGCGACATATCATCAGTGGTAGATCGCAAACACAAACTGCAGAAGCACTTTTCATTAGCCTTCCAACTGTTAAAACGCATACGACAAGTCTTTATAATCGTCTAGGAATTTCTAGTCGTAGTGAATTATATGCATTGTTAAGAGGTGAAAATCTAAAAGACTCAGATGAATAAAGTGATTAATTAATCATTCACTGGTATAAAGGCCAACATCAATAAAAAAATCTCCCCATGATAAATTTCCAATACACTGGATTGCTAAAACATTGGTTCCTTTCTGAAGGGCATCGAGGGCGTTAGCTTTCAATACAATATCTGTATATGCATACGTTTCATGGTTGCGTTCCAAATCAGCTATCTTGATTCCATTAAGATAAAATTCTACTTTTCCTCCTAGTATAAAAGTACGAATTATTAGTTGTTTTGGTAGCGTCTCAGTAAACTCAAATTTTTTGCGTAAATATAGTTGTTTCTTTATGTCATCAAACTTGAATTGATACCTAGGTAATACAGGAAGAGGCTTAATCCAAGGAGAACCAAACGGGGCCATCCCTTTTTTCCATGTGCTATCATCGAAGGACGTATTCACCCAATCGGCAGGAGGTCTTCTAAATGAATAGGCCCATCGCTGACTTTTAACATTACTTGAAGGAATCAAGGGCTCTAAATCTGTGTCTACGGGAGATATCTTTTGACAATAATATGTGCTGTAGGCAAGTGCAGCTTCTCTAAATACAGTGAGATCTGTCAGTTCATCGCGGGTTAATACAAGAGGTTCCTCAACCATTAGTTCGTATGCGTGCGGGAGATCAACAATTGCCATATTTACTGGTATTCCTGAACATTCCCAAGAACCCCCACTTTGCCAGAATACAGCATTTGTGAATTTATATTTTAAAGCCTCAATCATATTTAATTGATCCCAAGTCTCACTATGCATGTGATTATTAAAATTTCTTCCTAGCTCCATAAACCCGAAAGGTTTTCCTATCCCCTTTTTCAATCTGATAAAATCGGTGTAATCTCGTACGGAAAGATCCATCAGATTATCTTTGTATGCATCTAGAGATATAATATCCACATACTCATCTCCTGGGTAATACATGTGGGGGGGACGATCCCAGATACCTGCATTTGGAGAGAATACATAAAGAAGATTGTGAACCCCTCTTTCTTCCATTAGATAATCCTTCCAATATCTCCACAATTGGATGAATTGCTCTGGGTCACTATGATGCCACCAAAACCAATCTCCATTCACTTCATGAAAAGGTCTGTACAATATTGAAACTCCCTCATCCTGAATTTTTAGCAAATGGTCTGCTAGATGATCAAAGTCTTCCTTTAGATTTTTGTAAGCTAATGTTCCTGGGGTATAGGCATCTGAGTACATTCCTCCATTAAATGATTTGTCATTGGAGTTACCTCCTGTCCATGGATTTATAAGATGTATGTTTACTGTTATTATTCCACCTTGAGCCCAATAGTCGATTATAATATCTGTTTTTTTCTCACTATCTGTTATTTTTTCACCATCGAATGAAACTCCACGGAAATAATCAAGGCCAATCATTGCAGGCCATTTACCGGTTTCTTCAAATAGTGCAAGAACAGTGACATCGAAATCTCGTTCTGGGAATTTATCGCCTATATGTTGCCCGGAAATGATTTTATCGGTGGTTCTAGATGAAAGTTGTTGCATCCATGTATAAAGTTTTCGTGTATTAATTGTAGCGTTAGGGTCGATGGTTATACCAAAAATGTCTGGGTTTGGAGCATTCTCATCAGGGTCGAGTGGCCGAATATATTCAGAGGGGGGTATTTCTTCTGTGTCTAGGAAGGGGCACGACACCATGAATAGAAGGTATACAGCAGTAGTCAAAAGGATTGTTATGAACTGTTTCGAATCTCTCATAAAAGACCCTCCATTATAAACCTTTACAGACAATATAACTTCTACTATTAAAAGGTACTTCATACTAAAGTATGATTTTTAAGGATTATGAATATCCCATTCACGCTAAAGATCTATTTAGATACATTCAAAAACGTCGGCACTTTTCACAGCGTGTTCAAATCTTGAGTTCCGACATAATCAATTTTTTACGGTTACATCAAAAAATATCCTAGTCGTCCCTGCTAGTATTACACCAATAGGGGCTAATATGGTTTCTCTGTTATTTATTCGATGGGGGATAGTACAGCGACCTACCAGTTGCAAGATCGTCAAATCCACTTAGATTGAAAGCACAAGAATTTTGCCCAACTCCAACTATACCAAGTGCAGTGTATCCTCCATTGAAGTAGTTTATATTGGCAAATCTGACTCTAGGAACCCTTGCAGCTGGATCAAGAATTGAAATAGTAACGATATATTCACCATCAGGAAGATGAGAAAGGTGAAAAGTTCTCTCAATATTGTATGTTAGATCAACCATCCAAGTGCAAATATTAATGTCTTGTCAATCATTTTTTCAGACCAGCTGATGAGTCAGGGGCTTGAACAATATGATTTCCAATGGCTAGGCGTAATAGCATGGGGATGATCCAGTGTTTCTGATGCTGAGTTCAGAGTGTGATATTTGAGCTGGAAGTACAGCATTATTGATGATGAACGTATAGCCCAATGCGTTTTGAATTGCAGAGCCTTTTCTCATAGTTCATCATCATTCACATCGACATACTTCAATACCACCAAATGATTCCAGTGGAGGTTTTTGATGATGTCAACTAAAGAAACAGGTGTGGAAACAAAACACCTAAGAATTCTTATTACCTTCATCCTTTCCCTCTAGATATACACCTTTGTGGGCTACAGGTCCGTAAGAGCTCCTAGCGCATCCTATCTCCCAAAAATTCGCTGTGACAAGAGCCGAAGAACTGGGTCATTCATGTATGAGAGATGTTTTTCCCTCATACCAAAGTATGATTCTATCGAGTTATGTAACTATATGACCAAGTTGAACTTGTGATTAATATTTCAAGGACATATCATGCTATTAGGAGCACAATGAATTGTGTTTCGATCAAGGAGGTCCAAATGAAACGCGTAGTGTTGTTTATCACGATCCTCATACTTTTGGTTGGGCTATCGACTTGTTCCATGTCAAATGAACCACACATCTATACGGTTACATTTAAAACTAATGGAGGCAGTTCAATCCCTCCACAGGAAGTTCAAAAGAATGAACAGACCACAAGACCCGATCCTGATCCGGAAAAAACTGGTTTTACTTTTGCCGATTGGTATGAAGATGCCACCTGTAATACCGTATGGGACTTTAATACACCAATAACACAAAATATAACTCTATACGCGAAGTGGGTTGAACGCCTCTGCTCGGTTAGCTTTAATGGCAATGGACATACTGGAGGTGCGGTGCCTTCACCTCAAGAAGGAATTCAACAAGGTACTACCATTAGGCTGCCGGGGGCTGAGAGTTTACAGCGCACGGGGTATGAATTTGCCTGTTGGAATACCCAAGCCAATGGATCTGGAACAGACTATGAAGCTGACTCTGAGTTTGTTGATGATGCTAACATTACATTATATGCAAAATGGAGTCCTCTACAATATACCGTGACATTTGACAAACAAGGTGGTATCGGTGGTCCGGAGACCATTACTGCAACCTATGGTTCCGCAATGCCTTCAGCTACAGCACCGACTAAACCAGGATTTACATTCGATGGGTATTTTGATCAAACAGAAGGTGGTGGTTCGCAATATTACTCGGCAACGATGGGAAGCCTTAAGAGTTGGGACAAAGACGACAATTCAACTCTATTTGCGAAGTGGACCTGTACCGTAACGTTCGACAGCCAAGATGGAAGCAGTGTTGCTACCTTAGGAAAGGTCCAGGACGGTTCTACAATAACTAAGCCAACAGACCCGACCAGATATGGCTATGATTTCGTTGGCTGGTACACAAACACCAGTTTTGATGTGGCATGGGATTTCAATCAAGGCAAAGTAACATCTGATTTGACACTCTATGCAAAATGGAGTCCTCGACAATATACCGTGACATTTGACAAACAAGCTGGTACCGGTGGTTCGAATGCAATTACCGTTACCTATGATTCTCCAATGCCTTCAGCTACAGCACCGACTAAACCAGGATTTACATTCGATGGGTATTTTGATCAAGCAGGAGGTGAAGGTTCGCAATATTACTCGGCAACGATGGGAAGCCTTAAGAATTGGGATAAAGACGACAATTCAACCCTATTTGCGAAGTGGACCTGTACTGTAACGTTCGACAGCCAAGATGGAAGCAGTGTTGCTGCCTTAGGAAAGGTCCAGGACGGTTCTACAATAACTAGGCCAACAGACCCGACCAGATATGGCTATGATTTCGTTGGCTGGTACACGGACACCAGTTTTGATGTGGCATGGGATTTCAATCAAGACAAAGTAACATTTGACTTGACACTCTATGCCAAATGGGTTGAACGCATCTGTTCGGTTAGCTTTAATGGCAATGGACATACTGAAGGAGCGGGGCCTACACCTCAAGAAGGAATACAACAAGGTAATACCATTAGGCTACCGGAGGCTGAGGAGTTACAGCGCACGGGGTATGAATTTGCCTGTTGGAATACCCAGGCCGATAGTTCTGGAACGGACTATGAAGCTGGATCTGAGTTTGTTGTTGATGATGATATCACCTTATATGCAAAGTGGAACGGTAAACAGTATACAGTTACATTTGACAAACAAGGTGGTACCGGTGGTCCGGAGACCATTACTGCAACCTATGGTTCCGCAATGCCTTCAGCTACAGCACCGACTAAATCAGGATTTACATTCGATGGGTATTTTGATCAAACAAAAGGTGGTGGTTCGCAATATTACTCGGCAACGATGGGAAGCCTTAAGAGTTGGGACAAAGACGACAATTCAACTCTATTTGCGAAGTGGACCTATACTGTAACGTTCGACACTCAAGGTGGAAGTACAATTAATCCAGTCAGGTTATCGGAAGGTTCTACAATAAATGAACCAACTGCCCCGACTAGAGACGGTTATACTTTTGTCAATTGGTATGGAGATGCCTCTCTAAATACCTTATGGGACTTTAATACACCAGTAACAAAGGATACAACCCTGTATGCCAAGTGGTTAATAGCAAAGCAGGGGCTACGACAGATGATTGAAAATAATGAAGATGTCACAGGAGTAGATACTTCCGGAATAACTGATATGAGTCATCTGTTTGAAGGTATACCCAATTTCGAGCAAGACATATCAAGGTGGGATGTGAGCAATGTCACAGACATGAGTTACATGTTCCATCTTGAATGGACCTATGGTGCTTCCACCTTCAATGGAGATATCTCAAAGTGGGATGTGAGCAGTGTTACGAACATGAGTTACATGTTCTATAATGCACGGGCTTTCAATCAGGATATCTCAGACTGGACTGTAAGCAATGTCACTGACATGAGTTACATGTTCGGTGGTGATGCCTCCTCATTAGGTGTATCCTCTTTCAATCAGGATATATCAGACTGGAATGTGAGCAAAGCCACAAACATGAAGGGTATGTTCATGAATGCCCATTCTTTCAATCAGAATCTCTCAAACTGGAATGTGAGCAATGTCACGGACATGAGTGACATGTTCAATAATGCATGGGCTTTCAATCAGGATATCTCGAGTTGGGATGTGAGCAATGTCACGGACATGAGTTACATGTTCGGTGGTGATGCCTCCTCATTAGGTGTATCCTCTTTCAATCAGGATATCTCAAAGTGGGATGTGAGCAGTGTCACGAATATGAGCCACATGTTCTATTCTGCCTTCGCTTTCAATCAGGATATCTCAAAATGGGATGTGAGCAATGTTACGGACATGAGTTTCATGTTCTCTTGTAATCCCTCTTATGTAAGCACTTTCAATCAGGAACTCTCCACTTGGGATGTGAGCAGTGTCACGGATATGAGTTACATGTTCGCTAGTGCAACCGTTTTCAATGGGGATATCTCAGACTGGGATGTGAGCAATGTCACGGACATGAGTTACATGTTCGGTTGGGCAGACTCTTTCAATCAGGATATCTCAAAATGGGATGTGAGCAGTGTCACGGACATGAGTAGCATGTTCTGTGGCGCATCTTCCTTCAATGGGGATATCTCAAGGTGGGATGTAAGCAATGTTACGAAAATGGGTGACGACTACTACGGCATGTTCAGTGGTGCGTCCTCCTTCAATCAGAATCTCTCAGACTGGGATGTGAGCAATGTCACGGACATGGGCTACATGTTCAGTGGTGCTTCCTCCTTCAATCAGAATCTCTCATACTGGGATGTGAGCAATGTCACAGACATGGGCTACATGTTCTGTGGCGCATCATCCTTCAATGGAGATATCTCAAAATGGGATGTGAGCAATGTCACGGACATGAGTTTCATGTTCTATTATGCACCCTCGTTCAATGAGGATATCTCCGGGTGGAATGTGAGCAATGTCTGGAACATGAGTAACATGTTCGATGGTGCATCCTCCTTCAATGAGGATATCTCAGCCTGGGATGTTAGCAATGTCACTACCATGCATTACATGTTCAGAGATGCGTCCTCCTTCAATCAGAATCTTAGAAGCTGGGATGTGAGCAATGTCAAGCATCGTAAATGTTTTTCAAGTGGGGATTGTCCGCTCACTACTGCGCATCATCCTAGGTCGAATTGGAATAGTGATTAAAAGACCTCTATGCTCAAGATCGCCTTTGATGAGGAACCCGAAAAGACTGAAGCCGACGGTGTCGGCAGCAGTACCAAGTAGAAAATCCACATAATCCTCGCAACCCACTTCTAAGAGGTTCTTTTAAAGGGTTTTCGTTAAACAGGGTTCCAGTTAGGACTTCCTCGTTTTCCACATTAGAAAGCCTGTCCTCTATTAGCTCACACTGATATGGTTGTTGACGTTTGTGAAAATCAAAGAGGCGTCTAATGATATTTTTTATATTAATACTGCGTACGATAGAATTGTTATATTGGAATGTCCCAGAGCGCTTTTTTACCGTACACTAAGGATATTGCTCCTTTACAGACCAACTAAGATCTTAGTTGGCAACTCCCCACGCGATTTTATCCGCTAGAACTCGTTCTCTTCGAGCATCGAGTGGCACGCCTCATCGGAAAAGATAAGGTGGTCTAGGATCTGTATACCAAGCAGATCTCCCGCGGTCCGTAGGCGTTTGGTGATATTGCGGACATTGTTGCTTGGCAGGAGGTTTCCGCTAGGATGGTTGTGGGCAACTACAACCGCGGTAGCCCGTTCACGTAGAGGGATCGAAAAAACCTCTAAGTTTTCTACACGGAGTGATCTTGTAAGGAATGCTTAGCGGAAATATTAGCACCAGGAAAGAAATCCAAACTATCCACAGGCGTGAGCCTACACCCTGATTATCACCAGTTCAAAATAACCTCTTATCCCCAACTCTCATAGGAGGCATGTCACATTAGCTGGACTCGACTTACTACCTATACAAGTCTCAATGTTTGTACAGCTAGTAGTAGTGTGACATGTACTCCTGAATCTATCAAATGATTCCAGTGGAGGTTTTTGATGATGTCAACTAAAGAAACAGGTGTGGAAACAAAACACCTAAGAATTCTTATTACCTTCATCCTTTCCCTCTAGATATACACCTTTGCTGGCTTCAAGTCCGTAAGAGTTTCCAGCGTATCTTGTCTCCCAAGAATCCGCCGTGACAAGAGCCGAAGAACTGGGTTATTCATGTATGAGAGATGTTTTTCCCTCATATCAAAGTATGATTTTATCAAGTTATGTAACTATATGACCAAGTTGAACTTGTGATTAATATTTCAAGGACATATCATGCTATTAGGAGCACAATGAATTGTGTTTCGATCAAGGAGGTCCAAATGAAACGCGTAGTGTTGTTTATCACGATCCTCATACTTTTGGTTGGGCTATCATCTTGCAGGAGTCTTTCAGAAACTGTATTGATCGCATGCGATGAACCATTGGCGCCGGAAATGGATATTGGGCGCACTGGCATCGGATTCGAACTCTTTAGCACCGGAAGCTTGACCAATGATCCTGATTATGTAATTTCCGGATCGACTTCATTGTTGGCGAACAATGGAGTACAGGATTCTCGACTTCATTTATTTCTACGTACGAGGGTGCAATTGATTCGCTTCAAACCTGGTGGGACGTATACAGTCAAGTTCTCATATCGGGTACTTCGAGCTCCGACCGATGACTCATCTGGATTCGAGATGTCTGTCTATTCACCAGAGGGCAGCTCAAAGGAGAGATGGGTTCCTGCGTATCCTTTCACTGGAAATGTTGGAGAAACAGAACTTGCGAGTTATTCCTTTGAACTGTATGATTTTTCCGACTATAAATTGGAATGGAATGTGATCGGTTCCGGTAGCGTCGTGATCGATGATGTGATGATTCTTGATCATGAGAATTCCATCATCCTTGCAGAAAATTTTGAGTATGATTCTCCCTATAAAACAGCCCAATCATTCCTTCCCAACGCAAGAAAAGGGCAACCCTACCGTTATACGCCAGCTATACGAGGATCTGAGCAGCCCCCCGTCAAGATCGAAGCCGCTACTTCGCTTCCTGCGGGATTGCACATTTCAGGGAAGGGAACGCTCGAAGGCATTCCAGAGGAAGAAGGAAGCTTCACGATATTTCTTGCCTGCACTGATGATTCTGGAGAAGTGTCCTATGTGCCATATAGGTTGGATGTTGTTCCAGCGAATATAAGCAGTGCAGCTCCTATTGTTGGAAAGGAAATCGTGGGAACAAACACGGTAGCTTATTCCTATGATTCGTATCTCCCTGCTTTCAGCAATCCATTGAAAGGCATGCGGCCAGGCATCGAACCGGCGATGAATCATCCCTGGGCATCGTTGGCGAGACAATACTTTGGCTGGAATTCCCTCGAACGTAATGCGTGTGATACCGTCGAACGCATCAAACATGTAACCGATTATATGGTAGGGGACCTTAGTGCCTACAATATTAAGATCATTCCACGTGTCTACCTTCTCTATACTCCAGAACCTTCATGTTGGCCAGAAGATTTGGAAACTGGAGATTTTCACAGCAAGGAGTTCAAGAACCGGATGTTGCTTCTTATCGCGAAACTGGGAGAAGCATGGAACGACGATCCCAGAATAGCATATGTTGAAATGGGGATTATCGGGGACTGCGGTGAGCATCATGACCCAGGATTCGGCAATCTGGGATTTGTAGAGCCGAATCCGGTTCTTTTTGCTCGAGAATTTGCCGAAGCCTTCAAAAATGCCTTTCCCGATAAGTTGCTCATGCGGCGTTATCCACGGGACTTCGTCGGTTACCCATTTGGTATCCACTGGGATGTATTCGGTAATTTTGGTTCTGATTATTGGGCGAATGATTCAACCTTGATGGCGGAAGAACTCAAGAAGCCCGAACATGTCGATGCATGGAAGACTTTCGTACGTGGAGGTGAGATCGATCCGTTATTCCTCGGTTATTCAGGCTGGTCGGATTCGAATTTTTTTGCTTTGGTTAAGGAACACGGCGACAGGTTGGTCAGCATCATCAAAGACATTCACTGGAACCATCTGGCTGTGCTAGACAGATTTAATTACCAAGATAAGGAATTGTGGGAAAAAGCCTCCACAATCCAAAATGCCCTTGGATATACATTCATGGTTGAGCAATCCGATCTTCCTGCCCAGATATGGCAAGGCAATCTTTCCCTATCAATCAAGATTGTCAATAAAGGAGCCACTCCGCTATACTACGACTGGCCACTGCAAGTGGCATTGCTTGATCCAGATACACGGCGTCCCGTATGGTCTGCAATTTGGCCGGGAATTGACATACGGACATGGTTGCCGGAAGATACTCAATCGCTCGAACATACATTTCGGACTTATGATATCCCAGACGGGCAATATATTGTGGCAATCACAATTCTAGACCCGGCCGGAATGGTCCCGGCTGTCCGTTTTGCAAATGCTAACTATTTTAGCGGTGGATACACACCGTTGGGGATTGTCGGAGTAGGTGAAAAGCCTCTTCGATTTGAACTGACTGGATTCGATGACCTTGCCAGCGATTGCTCTTTGTATTATCTTCCAAAATCCAATTGATTAAGCATCTATTAGCAGTTTTTCGCCTTGAGTTGCCCGATTTAATCGGGCAGCATTACTTCAACCAATCCGGGGGATGTTAAAGCAAAATACTAAAGTTAAAATGGGTATTCCAGATGGGTTTTGGTGAATGTGCGTACCAGGACAGAAATCCAAACTATCCACAGGCGCGAGTCTACACCCTGATTATCATCAGTTCAAAATAACCTCTTATCCCCAACTCTCATAGGAGGCGTGTCGCATTAACTGGACTCGGCCTACTACCTATACAAGTCTCAATGTTTGTACAGCTGGTAGAAGTGTGACATGTATTCCTGAATCTACAATATTAACTCATCCTCTTCGAGTATTGGCCTGAACGATTCATCACTGAAGATCAGGTGATCTAAAACTTTAATACCTAATATTTCTCCTGCTTAAAGTAGCCTTCTTGTTACGTTGAGGTCTTCAGAACTGGGTTGTAGCTTTCCACTGGGATGGTTGTGGGCCACTACAACAGCGGTAGCTCTTTCACGTAGAGGAATCGAAAAGACCTC
>JAQVOO010000191.1 GCA_028702575.1 Sphaerochaetaceae bacterium | reverse complement strand
AAAGTACCCTATCTGATAGGGTACGGTAAAGATCCTTTCTCAGCTGTCTGGTCATCGCTAGAATCATCAGAATTATTCGCTGACTACCTTTTCCAGAACTGTGTCCTCTCACGTAGTACTTGCTTGACGATCACGTTCTAGCGGGTCATCACTCATAAGTAAAGTTGTCTAGAAATACAGGTCAAGGATTGAACCCTTTATTTTAGGTAGAGTTTACCATTGATATAAAGATTTTCGCGCTACGCTTGGTTGAATGAAAAGACAATACTCTCCAAAAGAGTTCTATGCTACCCCGGAAGCTACCCCGGAAGTCTGAATAGCATGGCGAATACTTTCTGATGGGGAGACCGAACGAACCTGACTTTCACTCAAATCGGTACTTTCACTACGGCGGTGAAAGTATACGAATGAATGAAAGGATGATTAGCATGCTCGCTTGTTCTCTTGATCAATGGTAAGGCTATCTTGAAATAACAGCTAACAGGTTTGCTTCTTATTTCAAAATAGATTTACATATTGAAATTAACATGCTACGGTAAGGTGTGTTGTTTCACTGTACCAAGGAGGATAGTCGGATAATGGAAAACAGGGCAGGGTCGTTTATGTCAAAGTTGGATGGGGAAATGGCGTACCGTTCCTTTTTTCCTTCCCCACTTCCTCCGAACCCTCCTGTAATGATCGACGATGAGATGATGCAGCTGCTGGTCCAGGCAAACACTTGGATTGCAAAATTGGAGAGTATATCATCGTTGATCCCGCATATCGCATTGTTCGTGTCGATGTATGTCCGCAAGGAAGCCTTGATGTCATCGCAGATAGAGGGAACCCAGTGTACACTGGAGGATGTCCTCGATCCTACTTTGGAGTCGAACGCAAACCGAGATGTTGCGGATGTCATCAACTATATCAAGGCTACCGATTACGCAATCAATCGCTTGCGGGAGTTGCCACTTTGCAATCGGTTGATCAGAGAAACCCATGCGGTGTTGATGCACGGGGTTCGGGGGCAAGAGAAGAGCCCCGGGGAGTTCCGTACCTCGCAGAATTGGATCGGTGGGGAAGGGGTCTCATTGAACAAGGCACGATTCATCCCTCCTCATCCGGATGATATGGTTGTAGCGATGTCCGATCTGGAGAAGTACCTACATACTCCCGATACCCTTGATGTGTTGGTCAAAGCATCCTTAATCCATTATCAATTTGAGACCATCCGCCCGTTCCTAGATGGCAATGGGCGCATAGGACGTTTGTTGATAACCCTGTTTCTCCTTCAACAGAAAATCCTGACTACTCCTGCCCTCTACATCTCTTACTTTCTGAAGAAAAACAGGATGGAGTATTATGATCGATTGACTCTGGTTCGTACCAAAGGGGAGTATGAACAGTGGATCAAGTTTTTTCTGAGTGCTGTCTCTGAATCGGCAGAGGATGCCTATGAGAATATATTACGTCTTTCTAAACTCCATGATGCGCATGTGGCTCGAATAGAATCTTTGGGGCGTGCTCGGCTTACTGCTCTTCAACTGTTCTCGTACCTGCAGAGCAATCCTATCATGGAGATCAAGGGAACTGCCCATTCCTTGGGCCTTTCGTTCAATACCGTTGCAAGTTCGGTCAATCGTCTGGTCGACATCGGAATCTTGGTGCAATCTGGTGGGGACAAGAGGTACAGGACATTCAGTTACCAGGAATATCTAGATATCTTGCGGGAAGGGACGTGAAAATCCAATAAAGAAATGTTGCTTACGAATGATTACCTGAAAGGAGAACGGAACATATTATGGCAAGATTAACAGTAGATATTGAATTTCGAGTTGACGCTCAGTTGAAGAGAGATTATGAGAATGCCTGCACAGAACTTGGATTGACAACTAACGAGGCTTTCATCATGTTTGCCACAAAGGTAGCTGCTGAGAAACGCATTCCATTTGAGATAGCCATCAATCCATTCTTCAATGAGTTCTTCAATCACCAGCTGGCACACAATCAGATCTTTCTCGAGGTGGAAAACGATGGTTGTGATTTTGTGTTCTCCGCACTTGTTGAGAAATTCCCAGGCAGGGTACTGCACAGGCCCAAAGCCCAAGAGATACTGCATTACGGCACCGATGATGGGATCATCATCGACCGCTTGGTCACAGAGGCTCCCAAGTCAAACGGTGAGCCGTATCAGGTGCCCTTGGAGAAGCTGATTGTTGATCTGTTTGCAAACAAGAATCTCATACTTTCCAAAGGCGACTATCCCTCGGCAATCGAGACGATGTTCGCAACATACCGCATCGACCAAGTCTCTATGCTGCGTTACGCACGAAGAAGGAACAAGGTGAAGGATGTATTTGAATTCCTTCGTGACAAGACGTCGATCGCGCTTATGGTTCACCTGTGATGTATGGTGAAGCCTATCAGTTTAAGACATGAACATATGGATAGGATCAGAAGTGGTTTTGCCGTGGACCACTCCATCCTTTCTTTATTGGATTCGAGGGCACAAAGGAATACCTACTCATACGTAGTGGAAGTGATTGGGAAATGTGATATCTTAATGGTACCAACGTGGTGCACATGTATCAGGCTTACTTGCCTGAATAGATAAACTTGAATAGGAGGTGAGCCATGGCAATAAGTTCTTTTACCACTGTTTTTAAAATGCCCAAGAAGGCCTTGCGTGAAATTGCCAAGAACATCGATAAGCCTGTCGTCAGATTCAAGTTGTCTGAGAAAGATAAAGAAAGTCTTGCCACCAGTTCAGAGAGATTCCAGAAATGGTTGGAGAGCAACAAGAGCTGAGTCTTGAGCAGCTGGGTTCATGGCTAGGATATGCTGACGGTTCCATAATCGAGCAGGTCTTAGCCTGATTTTTATGCAGCCGCAACAAGGAGGTGGAGGAATTCCTTCACTCTACGGCTATAGTATTTGCAAAATATTCGAGTGCCAGAACTTATCTTCTTGCAACGGAGCAAATATTCTTTGTTGAAAATGTTCCCAAAAATCAATTATGCGCCAGTTTTTTTGGCTCCGCTCTTCGCCAATAAGAAATTATAAACCACTATATATAGCGTAACAAATAACACAATTTAACGATTAGACACCATATATAGTGTTTAAGAGATTAGGTGCGAACGGTTAGTCGTTTTGAAGAATAAGACTAGGTGCCAGAAGAGGAGCCAGGTAGTAAACCTGGCACCGAATGGCTCCTTCTTAACATGCTTAATCTTTATAAGAAAAAGAGATGTTAGTTACCACCTAGCCATGAAAGCTGCATGAATATGCAGGAATCGAGGGGTTTTGGTATATGGGGCAGACAATGTTGAGACAGGTTGAAAATAGGCTTTGATCACGTTAGCCACACCAATTTATTGGCGCAGAGCTGAATCTTGTGGTAGAGAACTTATGGACATAGGGTGGGAGTAGGCAATATTCTACAAATACATAATATAACAACATCAATAATTGAACAGTGAAGGAATGAAACTATGCATGATACTGTACCTAATTATAAGAAAGCAGAACTGTCACCCTATAGCTTTCTTAACAGTATGCAACCTATAGCTGAAGAATACTTATTTGCCCCCGATTTAATTGCTCTAATACAAAAACATGCTTCTCAGGGCCAAGAAATAGGAAGTCATACCTATTCCCACTATTATTGCCTTGAAGAGGGGCAAACGGTAGAAGATTTTAGAAATGATATAATTCAGGCCATCAGTATTGCTAAGAGAATGGGAATTGAGGTAAAGAGTTTAATCTTTCCTAGAAATCAGTTCAATCAAGACTATTTAAAAGTCCTGAAAGAGCTCGGTATCCGAGCATATCGAGGAAATGAGAACATATGGATTAATCGGCCAGCTAGTAGCTCCTCACATGCTGTTAAGGTATTATTTCAACGGATGGGGAGATTACTTGATAGTTATATTAATATCTTTGGCCATAATACCTATCCCTTACAAGCATGCGATACGCTTGAAATATATAATATTCCTTCAAGAGATCGGAAGA
>JAQVOO010000190.1 GCA_028702575.1 Sphaerochaetaceae bacterium | reverse complement strand
TCGCTGGTCGGCGGTATTTCTGTTCTGGGGACACTCGATGACCTCGAGGCCCTTTTGCGTTCTTTGCAGGTCGAAGTGCTCATTATTGGTATTACCGATTTATCGAGTGCAAAAATGCGTAAGACGTTAGATATTGCAGAGCGTTTTAGTGTAGATGTTAAGATTATTCCCTCATTGTTCGAGATGGAACAGGGGCGAAAAAGCGTTGCTGATATCCGTTCAATTAATTTTGATGATTTATTAGGACGAAGTCCCATAACATTTGATCGTACTCCCATTAAAGAGATGGTCTTTGGTAAACGGGTCTTAATAACTGGAGCTGGGGGATCAATAGGGGGTGAGATTTCACGACAATTATTGGAGTATCAACCAGAGCAGTTACTCTTGCTCGATATAGATGAGACTGAGATCCATGACCTCTCTTTGCGCCTCCATTCCTATCGGGCAGCCTATTCCAAGGACATTATGCCCATTGTCTGTGATGTGCGTAACTTAGCAAAAGTTGAGCGGGTGTTTAAAAAATATCGTCCTGAGATTATCTTCCATGCCGCAGCTTATAAGCATGTGCCAATGATGGAATACTATCCAGAAGAGGCTATTCGAACTAATATCGGCGGCACCTATAACGTATTTAGCTCTGCAGTGAAGTATGAAGCTGCCCGTTGTATCTTTGTCTCTACCGATAAAGCAGTGAATCCAACAAATGTCATGGGAGCAACTAAACGAGTAGCTGAAATGGTCAGTAGCATGCTGAACAATGAAAAAACAGAGATAGTCTGCGTTCGATTTGGCAATGTCCTAGGAAGCCGCGGGTCGATGTTGCCGCTATTTTTAGAGCAAATGCGTGCTGGCTTGCCCATTACTGTTACTGATAAGCGTATAATTCGTTATTTCATGACTATTCCTGAAGCAGTAAGTTTAGTATTCCTCGCTGGAGCGCTCGGTAATGGCGGGGAAGTAATGGTGCTCGATATGGGAGAACAGGTTAATATCTACGACTTTGCTAAACGATTGGTGAAATACTTTGGTGATGGCCGCAGTGAAGTCGTAATTACCGGACTCCGGCCAGGGGAAAAACTCTACGAAGAGAAGTTGAATGATAAAGATAAAACAATCCCTACCGATAATCCTAAGGTTTTTAAAGCAATTGTAAATGGTACCCTCGAAAAAGAAGTTTTCGCCACGATTATGGACTCGATCTATACTATGGAGCCGTCCCAGTTAGTGCAGATTTTATGTGATCTGGTGCCTGAATTTACCTACCAAGGTCCTGTATCAATGGATATGCTTCCATGAAAGCCTATTGCCTCTATTGCAAAACAGGATCAGAAGAAAAGCTGGTGTATCTATTGAAAAAAGATATGCGTGACTACCTCAATATGGAGTTGGATGTAATTTTTCCCACTAGGATAATGAACCAACGTAAGCGAGGAGTTTGGAATAAGGTTGTCCAGCCACTCCTGCCAGGGTATATGTTCATATATCTTCCTGATGATGTTCCCTTTCCGCTTTTCATCATTAAACAAGAACGTGATGCTTATAAAGTGCTTCGTTATTCGGATGGATCTTTGGAATTGCAAGATGCAGATCTTCAATATGCGAACTGGGTGTATAACCATGGAGGGCTCCTTAAGCCTAGCACTGTGGTGTATAAAGAAGGCAACTTGGTTAAAGTGCTCGATGGTCCCCTCAAAGATATGGAAGGGCGGATTATAAAATTAGATCGGCACCATAAAAGAGTAGTTGTGGGGTTTATGTTTGCAGGCAAAGAGAGGCGGGTAAATTTGAGTGTTGAAGTAATCGATCTGGCCCCAGGAGAAGAAATCCCCAGGGTTAACATTACTGACTACCAGTAAGAAGATGTAAGCCCCTGTAGTCAGCGTGGTTTGATATGTTTTCCTCTGAGCAGGGAGAAGAGTTGGATACGATTAGAGACCTTCAGTTTACTATAAATATTTTTAATGTGAGTTTTAACGGTATTGGCTGAAATAAATAGATGTTCAGCAATTTCGTGATTCGTTTTTCCCTGTACGAGTTGCTCTATAATCTCTTCTTCTCGTGCTGAAATTCCTTGTTGGGCTAAATAGCCCTGAGGAATCCCTTCCTGCAGATATGGCACCTCATAATCCTGAAAGTAACGGCGACTAATAAATAGATACAGGTAGACTACAAAGACGGCAAAACTCAAAAAAGCTAATTTAAAGGTATGTTCATTAAAGAAGATTAAATCGAGAGGGAAAGTTATAATGAGCGGCAAGAATGTCGCACTAATACCTTTTAATAGATTTTCTTGTTCCCAGCCCGAAGCCTTTTTACGAAAAATGAGAGAAGTTACACCGTGGGCAATCATAAGCATACTGGCACTAAAGAAATGGTAACCAAAAGTTAAGTTCATGGCAATTACCCAATTTCCTTGACTCTTTCCAATAATAAAAAAGAGGCTTAAAATAAGGAAAAAGGCAACAATTACTACCACAATAAAGTTCCCTGTTTTTCGTTGATCAGGGGCTATCGGAAGTAGGGCAATTAAATAGCGGCTCATCATAAACAATAGAGCGGTGGTGAGCAAGATTGAAGATAGAGTCATCCAGAGACAGAAAACTTCATATGCTTTTCCTGAAAGTTGTTGGGGTGGGTAGACTCGATGTATATAAGTCATAAACATGGTCAGACAAATTTGGAGGCATAGGGGCGTTAAAACTAAGAGGAAATCCTTAGTGTAAGCATCTCTGGCTCTCACGTGTAACAAAATGCATAAACAGGTTATAGAGAGCACAAGGGCGGTTACTGCAAACAAAAGGGTATCTCCGATGATAAACACGATCCATCTCCTTGAGAGTTTATTGGAGCTTAGTTTACCATAATGGGTACTTGATGCCTATAGGATGAATAGGTATATCCCTGATTGCATTCCTATTTCTCAGGGATATTAGGACGAAATTTCTGTAAATCTGGGAGAATAAAACCGTACGGAAAGTCATGGTTTTGGGCTTTATAGAAAACATTGTTCATCCCAAAAGGACCAACTTTACCCCGTATAATGAGGTCTCCATCCTGCACCCAGCACTCACATGAATACGTGCGGCCGGAACGGGGATCGAGGATCCTACCGCCCAACCATCTAGTATCACCTGGTTGAAGATTCCAGAAAATGTCTATAGTGAGTAATAAAGGTTGCTCGGGAAGTTTATGTACCTGCTGATTAGGATTATACATTGTGTCGATGAGTTCTCCTGTTTTCTCATCGTAGCCAACAACGACTCGACCATATAATAAGTTATTATGCTCATACACAGCAATAACTGAAGTCGTAAATCCTTTTTTAGAATCTACACTTTTCCAAAATCCGATGGCATCGAGGAGTTCTCCTGCTACGAGCAAAGGAGAACCCAATACAATTATAATGAATAAAACTAGTAATAGCTTGTTTTTAGTCATGAGTTGTCCTTTTTAGAAAAGGTAGCTTATTCCTAATTTTAATGCATCATTATCCTTCCAAGTCTCGAATATACTCTCTGATCCTGTCCCAATCGAACCGAATATTCTTGCGTTAGCCTTAAAGGCTAAGTCATCAGCAATATTCCAAGTAACTGATGGTAGCAGAGCATAACCGTGGGTCTCAATCTGATAAGTCCCTGCTAAGCGAATGACAACTGTGTCACGAGCTAAAGGAATTTCCATCGCAGCAGTCAGAGTATTCATGTAACGCTTGCCAGCCGAGGACTGAGCTGCTTGCAGGTTATCAGCATCCATGGCGGCATATGGTCCTTCATCAAAGTCCATAATATAATGACCATTATAGGTCAGTGTCGCATAGGTGCTAGTGCCTGGAACGAGTAGACCTACTCCCGCTAAATAGACCCATTTGTTGTTGTATTTACCCATCTCATTGCCCTTCATATCTTCACTTAACCAAAAGCCACCTTCAGCCATAAAGGTTAATGGACCAGTGATAAAGGTCGCTTCGGCACCAAAGAGCTGTGCACGGGTGAAATCAATCGTTACAGTATTAGCGG
>JAQVOO010000189.1 GCA_028702575.1 Sphaerochaetaceae bacterium | reverse complement strand
AGTTTTTCGTCAAATTGTTCTTTTGATAAACCACCATAGCGTAAGGGCACATCAATCTGCGCTCTTTTCATGGTCAGATTTTCTAAAAACATGGTAGAATCGCCAGCAAAAGTTGTAGCTACATCGCCTACCATCTTTTTTGAGATCTCCTCCAATTTTTTAAACGAGACACCTTTAGCTTGGTCCGGGTCGGACATGTCGAGCACTCCTCGGGTCCAAGGATCAACATTACCTTCAGCCCCCTGCGTATACATAAACGGCATTCCGTGTTCTTTTTCAAACCATTGGCGTACCGGCCCAATCCAATCGCTGCTGATTAAGTAATTATCGACACCTAATGCTGTCAGATGGCAAGAATAGTACATAACCGTTCCAAAAGGTTGCTTATTCTGATCAAGCAGAGTTAACAAAAAGAGTCTATCATCAACCGGTTTATCTAAACCTCGTCGATTCACCCCGATTGTCCCAACCCCTTGTCGTACCATGATAGTAGCTTTTTTCTGGCTTTTTTGAGCCTCGTTAATAGCTTCGCTAATCTGCTTAACTAAAAGTTGAAAGTATTGCTTCCCCTCTACACTCTCATCGGCATGCAGCGCATACGTATCTGGCCCAGAATGGGTGTGGGTCCCTTGCAGAATTAAAGCGTGTTCAGTTAATCCAGTCTTTTTTGCAATTTCATTTTTAAGAGCTTTAGCACTATCGGGCCCAAAGACACACAAATCGGCACTAATCCAACAAAAAGACTCAGCACCACTAGGTTTCACAAATAGTACATAGACCAACAAAGGGTCATGCACTCCTTCAGAAGCATGGTCACGATCGCCATACCCCATCATTCTCATGGGAACATTTGGCGTAATATCTCGAAAAGCTATTCCTATGTGCATCTTTTTATCCTTTTATTCTCGTGCCACCAAGACAATCTGGTAGATAATGTTTAATAAAAGTTCGCCCCCAGCGATAGGAGGGTATAAACCCTTCGGCCATTGGAACTCCAGCTTGCAAACCACGATAGCGTGCTGGAATTTCAAGGAACGCATCCATTTCGTAGTTAAACAATTTTTTCATCCAAGCATTCTGGCTTTTATGGCAGGCTAACAGCTCAACTTTTTTGTCAAAGACATCGCTAATATCCACATATAATTCAGGTTCAAAACCAACACCAGCTGGTGTGTCCATAAAATAGAGATGGGGAATTGGCTTCTTCGTTGGTGGTGCTTCCGTTTCAATATTGGGAACACCAGCCATATGTAAACATTCATCCACAATATAGCCAGTAATTGAATGGTCGGGATTGTAATCAGTCCGACATGGACTGATTACAACATCAGGATCAGCAATTCTCATTGCATTTATGAACGCATGACGGGTCTCAACAGAATCGAGTAGGAATTCATCATCAAATCCGAGCCAAATTAATTGGGCTCCAATCATATCGGCAGCTGCCTGAGCTTCGCCTCTACGTAAAATAGCAGTCTCTTCCTTCGACAGGGTGGGTGAACCTACATTCCCATTGGTTGCTACACAAAAATAGAGATTAGCCCCCATTTGAGCATACCGTAAAGCAGTACCACCACAGAACGACTCAATATCATCTGGATGAGCTCCAAATATCAATACATTCATTTTGATCCTCCCAAAACCTCTTACTTAACACCTAACAAATGAGAAAGTGTGTAATAATCTAAAGCTTCATAATCTCTCTTTGCAATAAACTCATCTCTCTTAGCAAGGTCGAAGGTATCGACTTTCTTCTCGAGCAACTTAAAGATTGCCATACTGTTTTCAATATGGGCATAACTCACTTCAAGTTTCTGAGTTCGCATGGTCTTAACATCGAGTCCGATATATTCACCATTATTACCGTATCCATGTCTCTTTAAAACCATAACCTGGTTAAAAGCTGACCGTAAATTTTCAGCACCAAAGCTCTTATCTTGGTCATAGCGGATACTATTTTGATCATTAAGGTGAACACCCCAAAGCTTCTTATGAGCTAAAGCAACACCCATTTCAATAGCTGGATCTAAGCCGGCCAGAACAGCATGGGCAGTCTCAAGCAATCCACCAACACGGCTTGGATCACTAGTTAGATGGGCTAAAGCCAGAACGTGTCCAATCGTGGGACAAAAACTTCTATCGATGGGCTCATTTGGTTTCGGCTCAATTAAAACACGCATGCTTGGATCGTACTTCAAGATTGAGTTAATTCCATCCACCAAAAGCTTTGTAGCCTCTACTGGATCTTTACTTTCTTGCGAAAGTGTCCCTTCTCTAGCAAGCCACAAGACGATTCTGTTACAGCCCAATTCTTTGGCAATATCTACAGAACGATGTGCTCTCCAAATTGCAAACTCGCGGTCTTCTTTACTGTTGGAAGTAAAACCACCGTCTGATGTGTGGGGATCCATCCACAATCGAGGGGCCACAAATTCAGCTGCTAGTCCATAACTATCGATGAGCTTCTTTACTTCGCCAGCACGAGCTTTAATCTGGGCTTCGTTTAGATCATTCATCTCAGGAACTGCATCATCATCATGGAATTGGATGGCATCAATACCGATTTCTTTGAATTTTTTTACTTTGTCTTCAAAAGAAATGGATTCGCGGACTGCTGGGCCAAACGCATCTTCGCCCTCATGAACGTTCCAAGGACCTACTGAAAACTTAAATTTTGTCATATTGTTCTCCTATATAATTTTTTTGACAATTAAATATTTTCCCAACGTCTATTTTTCACACTGCGCATGACAGCTGCTAATATGTTCATCTCTTCATAGCCGGTGTGAAACGTTGGCCGTTGGATTGTTTCTTCAGCTCCGACTCCACGCTCAATAGCTGAATAAAAATCTTTAAACAAATGCAATACAGCATCATGATACCCCAAAGGATGCCCCGCAGGCAGGACGGCATATTTGGCTGCTTCTGGATACATTAGGTTAGCATTTTCAATAAGCTCTTCGTTGGGTTTGAACCGGTGGCCTATCCATAACCGAGTGGCATCTTTGTGGTTCCAAGCATATGAACATTTTGTCCCATAGACCTCAAAAGCTGTCTCTGATTTTCGGCCATTACAAACCTGACTTGTTGTAAAGCTTCCTGGCACATCCCCTTCTAACCGGAACTGCACAGCAGCATACTCTTCGAGTGTACACTCAAAGTCCTCACTATCGTCTTCTTCAATATGTTGGAAAGCCAGAACTTGGGCCTTGGGTTTCTTCCTCACAGGGATTAAGGTTGCAAAGTCTCCCATAACCTCAGTGACTTTTTTTCCGGTAAGGTATTGAATAAGATCAAACCAATGACTCCCTAAATCTGCCATTACATTTGAATCCCCATTCTCTGCTCGTTCGAGGCGCCAGCTATAATCTGTCTCCAGTGATAGCCAATCTTGGAACCATGTCCCATGGACCATACGTACAGCCCCCAAATCACCATGTCGAATCCGAGCTGCAGCTTCTTGAACAACGGGATAATACCGATAACAAAAATCAACACCCGTTACAGCATTCATTTTTACTGAAAGATTCCAGAGCTCTTCAGCTTCGGCTAGCGTCATGGCCAACGGCTTTTCAGAAAGTATCTGCTTGCCATTGAGTAAGGCTTGTTTATTAATCTCAAAATGAAATTTATTGGGTGTACAGTTATGGATAACATCTACGGTAGGATCATTGACGACATCGCGCCAATCGGTTGAATACTTCTCGATACTATATTTTTCAGCTGCATTTTGAGCCAGCTTGCTATTATTATCAACAATGTTAACTACTTTTACGCCACCTAATCGAACTAGCTGTTCGAGATGAACCATTCCAATGTACCCCGCCCCTATTAAACCAACACGAACCATATGCATAATTCTCCTTTATAGTTTATTTGACTAAGACCAGTCTAATACGCAAGTATGTCTAGGTCAATCAAAATTTTGCGCTATTTCACTTCTAAAAAGCTTAAAAGTAAAACTTTTGCTCGACAATTCATGGTAATTTGATATATTATATACTTAATAAGGTTAA
>JAQVOO010000188.1 GCA_028702575.1 Sphaerochaetaceae bacterium | reverse complement strand
TTAGTGATCCTGGAATTCCTAGTCACCCGGTAATTGCTAGGACACAAGAGGCCTTCTCCGGTGTCTATGGTCCCCTCTGGTATGAGGATTTTGTCCATAGCGATGCTCGTTATATGCTGAATAAACTGCATGATAGTTTATTAAGTTCGATGCTTCCCGCCACTATTAGTATCGGAAAGATTATTATATCTAATAATCAAGTCTCTGTGCAAATTGAAGCAAAGAATCAAGAGGCAATAACCCATCTAGCTGCTGTTTGGGTTCAGGATACTAAAAACCGGTGGAAGATAGTTACTCTTTCAGAGTATTAGAATTCCCGTTTGAAGAATTTATATGTAGTGCATAAAACAGATATTCGTTGATTCGAGCAAGTATATAAAACTAGGTTTGTTGCAACAAAATGCAACATATCCTAATTCTTTCCTTTCTTTTAGAGATGAGGTGGTGTATAATTCAGTTGCGATGCTTAAGACTATTTGTATCCAAAATAATCTGCCCAGCTGTCATAATACAGATAGTTGTAGAACAATTTAACGGTAATAAAAAGGAGTAGGACTTGTTTTTAAGCGTTTTATATTTTCAGTTATTTGATAATCAATCTACGCTGTTATATCCTAAAACAATTACCAAAAATAAGAAAAATAATTTTTACTTTATTACTCCAATACTGAATTATAGATGAATCACAGGCAATTTATTGCCTGAAAATATTAGGAGGACGTCATGATGAAAAGAATGATGATTGTTGCTTTCTTAGTTGTTGCTCTTCTGTTCCCTCTCTATTCCGCCGGAAAAAAGAGGTTGTAGTAGACAAAGATGCACCAGTAACAATTGAGTTTTGGCATGCTATGAGTGGTGATCGAATTGATCTCATTCAAGGAATCGTAGATGATTTTATGGAGGAAAATCCGAACATTACGGTAAATGTCCAGTATTCAGGATCATACAATGAGACTCTCAATAAGGTGGTCTCTGCCCATAGAGCCGGAAATGCACCAAGTGTTTTTCACTTATATGAAATCGGTACGTTAGGGATGATCAAGAGTGGAATGATTGTAGCAGTTGATGAGCTGGCCGAAAAGTACGAAGAACCCATAGATTGGGATGAGTTCTTTGTTCCTGTACACAACTATTATAAGTATCAAGGGCAACACTATTCGATGCCTTTCAACTCTTCAACACCCTTGGTCTACATCAATAAAACTTTCTTTGAAAGAGCCGGGCTCGATCCTGAAGATCCCCCAAAAACATATAGTGATATCCGTAAGGCCGCTATAGCTCTTAAGAAATCGGGGATTGATAGTCCAATTACATGGAACCTAAACAACTGGTACTTTGAACAGATGCACTATCTGCAAGACGCACCATTTGTAAATAATTCTAATGGACGTGGTGTCGATCTTCCTACCGAAGCTGTTTTCAACAGAGAAGCTGGAATAATAAGCTTACAATGGTGGTTGATATGTATAAAGATGGCCTCTTCATGGACGTTGGTCCTGGTTGGGCAAATCACCGAGCAGCTTTTGGTTCTGGCGAAGCTGCAATGATCATGTCCTCCTCTTCGGACGTAAACATGCTTACAAAGACTTTAGCAGAGAAGGGTTGGGAATTGGGGACAGGCTATCTGCCACGCCCTGAAGGTGCTACAGGTGGAGTTGCTATTGGTGGTGGTTCTCTTTGGCTTACCAAAAACCATACTCCAGAAGAAGAGTTAGCAGCTCTTAAACTTGTCACATATATTTCCACGGACAAACCTCAGATGGCATGGCATAAGGGAACAGGATATTTCCCTGTCAGAAAAACTGCTATGGATAAACTGGAAAAAGAGGGTTGGTTCGTAGAGAATCCTAACTATAAAACAGCTTTTGATCAGCTCCTATTGAGTCCAGAGTCACTTAATACAGCTGGTACTTTACTGGGTGTTTTCCCTGAAACAAGAGCGATTCTTGAGGGGAAAGTCCAAGAGTGTTACAAAGGTAAGGATGTAAAAGTAGCTCTTGATGAAGCTGCTAAAGAGGTGAATAGCCTTATTGCTGAATGGAATGAAGTTATCGCATTTGAATAAATGTTACCTAATTCTGCCATTCTCACCCTTTAAAGGGTGGGGATGGTTTTTAAATTTGGAGTTATAGTATGAACAAATCGGGATTTCACAACAAATTTCTTCCTTATGTGTTACTTACACCCACTTTTATTATACTTATAGTATTCTTATTTTACCCTGCATTAGAGACTTTTCGCCTCTCATTCTTTAAAGTAAATCCCTTTAGTGGTGCAGCTAAGTTTGCTGGATTTTACAATTTCCAAAAAATATTTACAAACCCAGTCTATCTAAGAAGTTTTATACGTTCAGCAGTCTTTGCCATAGGGGTAGTTTTAGCAGGGTTAATTATTTCGTTACTCCTAGCGCTCCTTTTGAATCAAAAAGTAAAAGGGGCAAGTCTGTATCGTTCATTGATTATATGGCCATATGCTCTTTCTCCTGCCATTGCTGGGGCACTGTTTAATTTTCTTTTTAATCCCGCTAATGGCCTTGCCATCTATTTTACTGGGGTGAGAACCTGGTTAACTGATTCTAGTTTGGCCCTGTTTATTGTGGTCTTAGCTGCAACATGGAAGAATTTGGGGTATAACGTGGTGTTTTATCTCACTGCACTACGGAATATCCCAAAAGATTCACTTGAAGCAGCAGAGTTAGACGGAGCTGGCCCGATCAGAAGGTTTTTTTCGATTACCTTTACCTTTCTCTCTCCGACCTCTTTTTTCTTGCTCGTTATGAATACTATCTATGCATATTTCGCTTCATTTGGACTTATTGACGTACTGACCGAAGGCGGACCCGCAAATGCGACAAACATTCTTATTTATCAACTTTACAAAGACTTCTTCGTCAACTCTAGAATTGGATACGCTGCTGCTGAGAGTTTAATGCTCTTTATGGTAGTTGTGCTTCTAACTTTGATCCAATTCAAAACTACTGAGAAAAAAGTGTTCTACCAATAGGAGGGGAAGCGGATGAAACAAACGCATACAAAAACAATTTTTTTACATATAGCGTTGATTTTGGCAGTTATTATTATTTGTTTGCCAGTGATCCTTGCTTTTATTATTAGTAGTCAAAGTGAAACTGAAGTCTTTTCTTCTCCACCAAAACTCACTTTTTCTAACAACTGGGCCTACAATTATACCACAGCTTGGAATCGAGTCAATTTAGGAAGGATGATGTTTAACTCTGCCTTTATCGCAATTATGGTGACCATTGGAAAGATTGTCATAAGTCTGCTGGCTGCTTTTGCCTTTACTCATTTTGAGTTTAAAGGATAGCAAACGCTCTTTTTTCTTGTAATTGTCACATTATTGCTCCCTGTCCCTGTTCGTATTGTTGCTCTATTCGATGTAGTGAGTTCTTTTGGTTGGATTAATACTTATGCTGGATTGATTGCGCCGTTCCTAGCTAGTGCAACAGGAACTTTCTTGTTTATCCAACGGTTTAAGACAATTCCTGTAGAACTTATTGATGCCTCAAAGATAGATGGATGTAAACCAATGCAATACTTTTTCAAAGTACTGCTTCCCCTTACAAGAAGTACGATAGGCGCTTTAACTGTTATTGAATTCATCTATGTATGGAACCAATATTTATGGCCATTAATGGCAACAAATACTGACGATATGCGAGTAGTTCAAATTGGAATCAAGATGTTAATGAATGTTGAATCTGCAAATAACTGGGGAGTCATTATGGCGGGTGTTATCATGACCATGATTCCGCCGCTTTTAGTTTTCTTTGTTTTGCAAGAGAGCTTCATGAAAGGATTTGCCTTACAAAGTGATAAATAGATTTTTGAAAGTGGGACTAGTGCTACTACATTGTGTATGTTCTTGGAAAGAAAATGAATTAAACAAAGAGTGCCTTATTTTGTAACACTGAGGCCATGTAAGGGCTTGACAGTGTTGCTATTCACCGATAATATGGCGCCTGTTGTGTTGTAAAACACAAGTTTGGCGGCGTAGCTCAGATGGTAGAGCAAACGGCTCATATCCGTTCGGTCA
>JAQVOO010000033.1 GCA_028702575.1 Sphaerochaetaceae bacterium | reverse complement strand
AACAAAGTTGATGTCGTATTTTAAAGTATCATGGGCGAAAGGATGCTCGTGTTGTATTAGACTTTGAAACAGGCAACAAAATGATTCGGAGAGACCTCTCTAAGTATTGGATTGTGTTGCCTGCACTCTCTGTAATCATGAAGACAACGATTGGCAAAGCGACATTCATCTTTCGGATTGATAGGAGATGTAATTTCTCCCTTCAGCAAAATTTGGGGGCGTTTTTCAAGAACTTCCGGAATTGGGATTGCTGAAAGCAGAGCCTGTGTATACGGATGCAACGGATTGTTAAACAGTTCCTCTGTAGGTGCTTTCTCAACAATCTGCCCAAGATACATTACAGCTATTTCATTCGCAAAGTGATTGACAACTGCCAAGTCATGAGTAATGAACACATATGAAAGCTTCAGGTTCTCTTGTAGGCCTTGCAGAAGGTTAAGAATCTGTGCCTGAATTGATACATCAAGTGCAGATACGGGCTCGTCACAAACAATTAATTTCGGCTCCATAGCCAGTGCACGTGCAATTCCTATTCGCTGACGTCTTCCACCATCTAGTTCATGCGGATATGTATTCATAAGACGCTCACTAAGGCCTACGGTCTCCATCAGCTCTAGCACACGGTTTTTAATTTCCTGCTTGCCTGAACGGATACGATTGACCTTAATAACCTCAGTAAGTGTCTGACTAATTGTATTACGGGGATCGAGGGATGAAAACGGATCTTGAAAAATGATCTGGAGATCCTTGCGGATTTTCTTCATCTCTCCCCGGCTGAGTTTGGTGATATTCTTTCCTTCTAGCATTATCTCTCCGGAGGTAGGTTCAACCAGACGTAGTATAGTGCGGCCCAAGGTTGTCTTTCCGCAACCTGACTCGCCTACAATACCAATTGTTTTGCCTTTTTCGATCGAAAAGCTAACACCATCTACAGCATGAAGCATCCCTCGGGATGTTTTAAAATGTTTTTTCAAGTCTTTTACTTCTAGAATCATATTTGACACGTTTTTTCTCCACACTACTTCTTTTCGGGACGATCAATTGCAAAACCTTCCCTTTGATATGCAGCACAGGCAACCATATGTGTATCTGAAAACCAGTGAGCCTTAGGCTGGGCACAGGTGCAGTCCGGGCCGGCATACTTACAGCGCGGCGCAAAGGAACATCCGACAGGCAGGTTCGACGGATCCGGCATCAGGCCAGGGATAGGCTTTAGTTTGGCAGAGCGGTTGAGGATATTAGGTAAAGAGTTAAAAAGACCTTCGGTATATGGATGCTTAGTATGATTAAACACCTCGACCAGAGTCCCAGTTTCTACGATTCTGCCAGCATACATAACAGCAACTTCATCACATATATCAGCGACGATGCCAAGACTATGTGTGATCATTATCATGGACATTCTGCGGTCATCACGCAATTTTTTCATCAAATTCAGCACTTGAGCCTGAATTGTTACATCTAAGGCTGTAGTGGGTTCGTCAGCAATCAGCACCTCAGGATTACAAGCAAGCGCAATAGCAATAACTACACGCTGCTTCATACCACCAGAAAACTGATGAGGATATTCTCCTGCACGGTTTGCAGATATTCCCACAAGTTCAAGCATCTGTTCAGCTCTCGCCTTAGCCTCTGCAGAAGTAACGTTCTGATGAAGCATTATGCTATCAGCAATTTGTTGGCCTACAGTGAAAACAGGATTCAGAGATGTCATCGGATCCTGGAAAATCATGGCAACGTCATTTCCACGGTACTTCTCAAGCTGAGAAGACGTCATGGCCGTAACTTCGTGTCCGCAGACTTCAATCTTTTTACTCTCAACTTTACCGGGATGCGGAACAAGACGCAGAAGTGCTAGAGCAGTGGTTGTTTTGCCTGCACCCGTCTCTCCGACAAAACCAAGTGTATGACCCTTGCGAAGCTTGAAGCTGATGTCATTCACAGCATTAATCGTTTCGTTTTCCAGTATAAACTGCACACCGAGATCTTCTACTTCAAGAACTGGATCGTGTAAAGATTTCCTTTCTTCCATAATACGCTCACTTATTTCTTTAATTTAGGATCGAGTGCATCTCTAAGACCATCACCCAATAGGTTGAATGACAAGACGGTGATTAAGATTGCAAGACCTGGGAAAATCGTAAGATACGATGCAGAACGTACGTACTGTCTGCCCATTGAAAGCATTGAGCCCCACTCAGGTGCCGGAACAGGTACGCCTAACCCTAGAAAACTCAAACTAGACGCGGCAATGATTGCTGATGCAATACGCAGTGTAGCCTGGACAATAATCGGTGACAAACAGTTTGGTAAAACATGGAATGCTATGATTCGGGGCTCTGACATCCCTGAAGCATAGAGTGCTTCAATATATTCCTGGTTGCGTACTGACAGTACGGAAGCACGAGTGATCCGCACAAATTGCGGGATACTTGTTATACCAATGGCAAGCATTAGATTAAAGGTTGTAGCTCCCAATGCAGATACGATAACAATTCCCATCAGAATAGAAGGAACTGCAGATACTATATCATTGACACGCATGATGATATCTTCGGCAAGACCACAATAGTAACCTGCTATTGCACCAAAAATTACGCCGATTCCCAGGCCGATCGTCGTCGCAACCACACCCACCGATACGGAAAATCTCGCACCGTAAAGAATACGGTAAAAGATATCACGGCCTAAATCATCCGTTCCACAAGGATGCTTCCAGCTTGGTCGGAGAAGCCTCTGAGATATATTTATACCTACCACATCTGTTTCATAATCCAGCAATACATCAGCAAAAATGGCGATGAACACAATCACCATGATGATGAAAAGGCCCACCATCGCTCCTTTGTTCTTGCTTAGATTATGGAGCACAATGCGCGTCTGAGTTTGACGAACATAACGCTTGGGAATAGGAATATCTTTGCTTCCAGTAATCTGAGATTGTAGTGTTTCATTCCTATAGCTCATGTCTGTTTCCTTTTTCTTGCGTCATACTGTGTTTTGATTCTCGGATCTATAACAGCATACAGCAAGTCAACTATGAGTACGACAATACCAATGGTAGCAGATTTTAAAATAATGGAGCCGACTACCATTGGTACGTCCCGTCCGTTTAACGCGTCTACTATCAGACGGCCTACACCAGGCCAGGAGAAGACTGTTTCTGTAAGAACTGATCCACCTAAACAAACAGCGAACTGACCACCGGCAATTGTAATGATTGGAATAAGCGCGTTTCTCAGCGCATACTTCGTGATGACCTTGAATTCTTTGTGGCCCTTAGCACGCTCTGTTCTGAGATAATCCTGACTGAGTACATCGAGCATAGAAGATCGGGTTGTGCGGGCAAGCGTGGCCGTCAGAGCCGTACCGACAGTGATAGCCGGTAGAATAAGGCTAGCAATGCCGTGGTTAAAACCGCCTGTAGGTATCCAAGATACATTAAGTGCAACAATAATAATCAGCATCAGTCCTAACCAGAAATTCGGGATGGAAAGTCCTAGGAATGTTACGACCATGCTTGCATTATCAACAAAAGTACCCCGTTTAATTGCGGAAATTATTCCCAAAGGCAGTGAGATTATAATTGAAACTAAGATAGATGCGCTTGCAAGAGCCATCGTTGCGGGCATCTTTTCAAGATAGCTTTCCAGTACCGGTCTTCCAGATATGTGCGACGTACCGAGATCTCCTTGGACAAACCTAACCATATATTTAAAATACCGTGTGAATACAGAACCATCCAAACCGTACGCTTCACGTAGCTGGTCGATCTCCTCGTAAGTCAACCCTTCTTCTGCTGTTTGAATGTCTACGATGTCGCCAGGGGCTAGATCCATAATGGAGAAAATCAGAAAGGATACACCGATTAGGACTGGAATCATTAGCAGTAAACGTTTTATCGCATATCGCAGCATATTATCCACCTCTAGAAAAATCGGCAGGAGCAAGAGCCTTCATGCAAAGACTCCTGTTCCTTGCCTCTAAACTTATTTACCTATAAAAGTAACTAGATTACTCTAAAACTTTGATATAGGTGTAATCATGCTTACCACTAGTGTTGAATACCGCACCCTCAACTCCTGTTGAGTGAGCAACACCCGAATTACTATAGTACAACGGAATATACGGACATTCTGCGTGTACTATCGTCTGAATCTCTTTGTATTTTGCCTTACGGGAAGCATCATCTGTTTCGCGTGCAGCTAGGTCGAAAAGTTCATTCACGCGAGCATTGTTATATCTAGCATAGTTTGTAGTGTTGCCTGGCGTAAAGATTCTAGCAGCATCACTTCCTGCGGACGTGAAGGTGAAACTGAAGATAAGGGACTGATAGTCACCTGTGCTTGCCTTCCGGCTCAGACCGGCGGCATCTACCTGTTCAATCGCAACTTCGATGCCTATAGCTTTAAGTTGATCTTTAATAATCTGTAGAGAGTTTACAGTCCATGGTGAAGCGGCTGTGAATGTGAGTTTTGCCCCTTTAGGATGACTGGATTTTGCAAGATACTGCTTCGCTTTCTCAATATTTGTTGTATAGGGAGCCTGTCCTACAGATTTCCAATCATCAAAAAACCCATACTGGAAATAGCCCCACATGCCGTTAGCAATAGATGCAAACCCACCTACCGCACCGTCAATAACATCTTGGATATTGATGGCATGAGCAATGGCAAGACGGAAATTCTCATCTGAAAGAATAGGATCTTCAGTATTGAGTGCAAGAAAGGTCAGAGCCGTCGTCTGATATGTGTTCAGCACTAGATCTGGGTTAGCTTCAATAATGTCTAGCTCTGTGAAATTTGGAGCTTGGCAGACATCAATCTCACCGTTCTCGAGCGCGGCAAGACGTGAGGAACCTTCAGGCAGATAACGAAAATGTAAGTATTTTGTTACAGGGAGTTCGCCCCAATACTTGTCGAAACGCTCCAGCAGGGTGTAATCACCGGAATAGAACTCTTTGTTCACGTACGGACCTGTTCCGATACTAGGACCGTTTAATGCATCGCCAAGAATTGCTTTGCGGTTCAAGATTGCAAGATATTTTTTTGAGATGAGGTGCAGTAGATCAATATTGGGAACCTTGAGAACCAGCTCAACATGGGTGTCGTCAATTACGTTAACTGACTCAATGCTATCCCAGAAACTTTTGACTGTTGCATTTTTGACAGACTGGCCGTATTTCGATGTAAACAAGATATCATCAGCTGTAAATTTCTCACCGTTATGAAAATACACATCATCGCGCAGTGTGAATTTCCATATTTTGAGGTCGCTACTGGCCTCCCATTCAGTAGCCAGTTCAGGAATAATCTCCTGTGATTTCTCATCATACCCCACGAGGCTATTATGAGTCAGAGTGAACACAATCCTGTGGGCGACAGTGGTCTGTAACGTCGGATTGGTAGTTGATGTCTTGGACTGGGTACCGATAACTACCTTTTCCTTGTAAGATGGGGTTTTTGCAAGTTGGTCTTCCTTGCCTCCACCAGCAAAACACAGGGATAACGATAACAGAATCAAAAACATCACGATTACTGTCCTTTTCATTTTTTTCCTCCTAATATAATCTGATCTATTACTAGACCTTTTTTTGAACGTGGTATCTTTTGGTACAGGACGAGCTCCCTCCAAAGCCATCCTCCAAGCTCTACGATTACAGGAAACGTTCCGGGAGATTTCCTAACGCAAAAGCAAGACCATCCTACGAGCAAATCATCCAGAATAATCTGTGGCTTGCTTATAACTCAGAAGAAATTCATTATACCATCTAGATACCTTGCTCATTCATCAAGACCGCCTTTTGAAATAAATTTAATTTTCCCCGTTCCCTGACGCATAAACATTGTACAACTCAAGCTTCCGTTTTAAAAGCAGCCCGCGATTTTGCTGTCAGGCATTGATGCGCTTGCCAGGCCTTGCCTGCACTGCCACAGACCTCAAACAGGTGCGCACATTTTTGTTTGTAGGCCTTATCAAGTACCGGCCAGAACTTGTATATGTTGTTACCTTCCATACCATCTGCCTGCAGAGCATTATAGCATGCTCTCATGAGTTCATTGGCCACATTGACTTTGCAGATACCCATACTGCAGGCTTTGGAGATATTTTCATCACCTGTGCCGCTTCCTCCGTGAAGAACAAGCGGTACTGGAACCTTCTCCGCAATTTCCTTAAGTAAATCAAAACGCAATTTCGGTTCACCTTTATATACACCGTGTGCAGTACCGATGGCGACTGCAAGGCAGTCTGCTCCAGTCTCCTCGATGAATTTTACCGCTTCATCAGGGACAGTGAGTACCGAAGTATCGTCTGCGGCATAATTTACCCCTGTTCCGACATGCCCCAGTTCTGCCTCAACTTCAATGTCGACAGCATGGGCAATTCTTACCATTTCTTTGACCTGTTTTACGTTCTCTTCATATGGCAAAGATGACCTATCTACCATTATTGAGCTGAATCCTGCACGTATTCCACGCATACTTTCTTTAAAGTTGGACGAATGGTCCCACATTGCCGTCACAGGAACACTGGCCATGCGAGCAAAATCTTCAATAATGCGCGTATAGTAATTCACCGCGTCAGTCTGATAATAGCCAGTCAAGATAATGACTGGCGAATTGGCTTTTTCTGCAGCTTCAATACTTGCACGCAGCGTCATTTCATTTGCAGCCGAAATCGCTGGAACTCCGTAACCTTCAGCCTTTGCGCGGCCTAACATTTCTGAAAGTGATACTAACATATATCCATTCTCCTTTTATAACTAGAAATTCATTTAGCAATTTCATAAATTGCTGTTACCTCATCTACATTGAGACGAGATATCTCTCCCACATACTCCTTGCCTGCTGTCGCAACAGCACGACGAGCCATTTCCTCAAAACGATCAGATTCGATACCAAGTTGGCTTAAATGTGTTGGTAGTCCTACTTCCTCCAGAAATGCCTGAAAAGCGTCAATCCCGGCAAGAGCCGTTTTCTGGTCGCTTTCTTGAGCTGAGACACCCATCACCCTTACTGCAAAATCCACAGCCTTAGGCAAATCCCTCTTATAGCAGTAACGCATCCATGCAGGCGCGATGACAGCAAGAGTAGCCCCATGAAGCTCATGTGTTTCAGTCGTAATCGGGTTTTCCATATAATGTACAGCCCAGTCAGATTCACAACCCAACTCCAGTAGCGTACTGTTTGCAAGGGTTGCTCCAAGTTGTAGCTGCGCACGAGTATCATAATCTGCAGGATTTTTAATGACCTGTCGCATATTGTACATAATCGAAGACATGACGCTCTCGCACATGCGCCCCTGAAGATCATAACCACTGGAACCATTGAAATAGCGCTCAATAACATGGGTAATCGCATCGAAGGCACCGGCGAGAGTAGTACGCATGGGAAGTGTACAGGTCAAGCTTGGGTCTATAATGGAAAACAAAAATCGTATTGATTCTTGAAAGAGCGGATACTTGATCGCAGGCTCATGCAAATCATCGATAACCATTGCAGTACCTGAAATTTCACTTCCAGTTCCGCTTAAGGTCACTACACTTGCAACTGGCATACATTTAGACGATTCTTTGCGGTTAAGGACGTAATCTGTCAGATTTCCGCCATTCACAGCCAGAAAGGCCATTCCTTTTGCAGTATCCATTACTGTTCCGCCACCAACCGCTAGGATAAAATCCACCTGATTGGCATGACAGAATTCTACACCTTTGTGTATCAGAGAAAAACAGGGCTGAGTAGCTTTTTCTTCCATCTCTAACACGGTCAATCCTTCATCCGTAATTGACTTGTGTACAGTCTTAAGTAGATCTTCCAGATAGGAACCCCCATCATGTACGATAAGAACACGATTTCCACCGCGTTGTGCAATCTCACTGCCAACGCGGGCGAGACTTTCTTTTCCTAGAATGATACAAGTTGGAATACAGAATGAAAAATCTATCATTTATTCACCTTAAAATCTAATAATCACCCGGTATGTACCAGGAATTATAGCTGTTTCGAACGCTTCTTGAGCCTGTTCATAGGGGTAGACACCATGAAGCAATTTTTCAGGATTAATCATCCCTTTATTTAGTAGACGCACAGCAGTGTCAAAACCTTCAATACTTGGGCTAACTGATCCTGTAATAATCTTTTCAGTATTGTGTAGTTCATCGGGATTAAGATCGATTGGATCGGCGGGTTTGACTGAGGAATACATAATGCAACGACCGAGCTTCCCCGTCATCTCGATAGCTTGTGTAGCGACTTCAGGAAATACAGTTGTATTGAATACCACATCAGCTCCACGTCCACCTGTGAGTTCTTTCACATATGCGACTGCATCCTTCTCCTTGGGATTGAAGGTAATATCGCAACCTAGAGATTCCGCCAATTTGCGGCGAGAATCATCAATCTCACTCATTATGACATGTGCTCCTCGGAGTTTCGAAACCATCATATGAAAAATTCCCATGATACCCCCGCCAATAACAACTACATCATCACCCAATGCAATATGTGCCTTATGAACGCTGGTACAGACGCAGGCGAGCGGCTCCGCGAAGGTACCGTACTCCCATGGCAGATCACTATTAAACTTCCACAATTTATGGGGCGACATAACTTTATATTCAGCAAATCCACCTGGTCCGAACATGCCCAGATCCTCACTGAGGTTGGCATAGGAATCGACGCAGAGGTTTTCTTCCCCCCTCCGGCAGTAATAGCAAATCCCGCAAGTATTGATTACGCTCATAGCGACACAATCCCCAACCGCATATTCCTTTGTACGAACCTTCTTGCCCATTTCTACGATATGACCGACTACTTCATGGCCACCAAGGAACGGCATTTTGAATTTACCAGTCGTGTATACTCTCTGTTCCCAGGTGCAGATAGCACAGCCGTCAATTTTGATCAGTACTTCATCTTCTCTGGGTATCGGACGCGTAACTTCGACAATCTCTGTTGTTTTTGGACCTGTAATGGCCACAACCTTCATTTTTTTTGACATAATCTCACCTCTTTCCTCTCATTAAAAAAAACAGCTCTGTCGTATTAATACGATCGGGGCTTTCCTCCTGCTAGTAAGCGGGAGGGTCATACAATCGCAGATGCTAACAAAATAGAATTACTCAGTTTCCTGAAGTAGCTCCTCTTCTGTGTTTTTTTCCTTAACCGGCTTTTTTATATCGAATCGCCAGATAGCGATCATTGCTGAAATAAGGCAAAATACATCAGAACCGACACCGCCAATTGATTTGTTCAGCAAGTTGTAGGAAAGGTACAACAATGGCGGAAACAGGAACATCCTTCGCATAAACTTCAAATTCTTTGAATAAAGCGCAACAGTCAAAATCAGTGTCGCTATAATAACCAACAGGCTAATGGGACCTTCCCAAGAAATAATACCCCCAATCAGCGATATCCCTAAAAAGAAATACAGCCAAAGTGGACTCTTGCCCCATTTCGTATCATTCTTGATAAAGACAAAAGAACGCGCTACGTTAATGAGACACATCACAGCCATAGAAACGGCACCAAGCATGAAATAGCTTACAACAAATAGACCGTTGGAAAGCATCTGCATTTTTAAAAGCCCCACACGAACCTTCTGCTGGTACGAAAGCACCATGCATAGGAGAGCAAGAATTCCCAGGAATTGTGCAATCAAACCAGCCATTAAAAACACTCCCTTTTAAATTTCCCCAAACCTCTCTGTTGCTATTCGTGAGTCTAACATGGATATTTTTAGCCGTCAACTGGTAATACCAGTTATATAGGATCAGGTATATGGGACAAACGCACTAATTAGCAGTTGACAATTTGGGGAAGCAATATAGGACATGCGTTGGCAAAAAACTCCCTTCTTTTAAAAGAAAAATCATTCTTTTATACTATATCGCAGTACTTCGTGGCTAAAGTTGCAATTGTTACCGAAAGTGAAGAGACACCAAAACAGACCCGAGTAAGCCTGATGGAGTATACCTAAGAAGTCTGCAGGACTTTTTACTTCTTTTTTACCGTTAATACTTTTTCCAGTGTTTTCTCATCGTACAGGGTGAGCTCTTTTGCCAAAACATCCAACATGTAATGCAGGTTGTTGTCTAGGAGTGAAAATCAACGCTCAAATATTGTATTAATAATTTCTTTTGTCTCAGCAAACGATAATGTATACCGATCCATTGTAAATAAACGACTCATGGCTGTCCTTGCGTTATGGGCATAATTTTCTAATTTAGTACTACTTGCCCCATAATCAGAAGCTTGTAGTGTATCAACATGACATTTTTTTTGAAAATCTAAGAGCGCATCTACAAATATTAGATCTCGTTCACGCCCTCTTTTCTCCCCTACGCTCCAACCCATTGTTTCTGCAATGTCACCCATCCGTCCATCTACTTTGCCCGCAAAGAACCGATAATATCCTTCGCTAAGGAGAATAAGACCAACACCGTGAGGCATTTCAGGATGAAAAGCACTTAGAGCATGTTCCATTGAATGGCTACTCGTACACGAGGAGGTTGATTCTACCAATCCCGAAAGGGTGTTAGCCAATGCAACATGGGTGCGTGCCTCTATATTATTCGGCTCAGCGATTGCTACAGGTAACCATTTTGCTATTAAAGCAATCGATTTTAGAGCATATAAATCGCTGATTTCATTGGCAATATTGGCAATATAGCCCTCTGTTGCATGAAAGAAAGCATCAAACCCTTGATAAGCAGTAAATGTAGGAGGCACACTAAGCATCAATTCTGGATCGACAATTGAGAGAATAGGAAAAGTCCCCTTAGCACCAAATCCAATCTTTTCATTGGTCTCTTCATTAGTAATAACGGTCCAAGGATCAGCTTCAGTACCGGTTCCGGCTGTTGTAGTAATAGCAACCACTGGTAGTGGTTGATGTAGCAAAGGCTTTCCTTTCCCTGTCCCTGTTCCTATATAATCCCAGTAATCGCCACCATTGGCCACCAAGACGGCCATGGCCTTAGCAGAATCTATAGAACTACCTCCACCAAGACCAATAATAAAATCACACCCAAGTTTTTTAATAAGAGCGGTCCCTTCATGGACATGACGCTTGATGGGATTAGCTTGAATTTTGTCATATACTTCACAACTGATATTTTGTTGAGCTAATAAACTAATTACTCGATCGAGAAATCCGAGTCGACGCATAGAGTTTCCTTGTGAAATTACAATCATAGCCTTTTTCCCGGGCAGGGGTAATTTCGCTAATTCATCTAATGTTCCTGGACCAAATACAATGCGGGTGGGAATGTGTACATCAAAACTCATAATAAATACTCTCCTTTGATTGGTGGCGGCTCAAGCGCGGCTAAACCACCACTTACACGTTGAAAGCGAATTCCTTTATCTAAAAGAAAAGCTACCGCTTCTTCCTCAGTTAGACAGGGACAAGCCCTATGGAATATTAAAGCACAATTTAACGCATCTTCAAGCGCATGATGGGCCTGATAATCAAGGCCAAAATGATAGGATAGATCGGTTAATTTATGACTGGGAAATTCTGGCCATATTTTACGAGAAATACGGACTGTACATGTATAGCGAATAGCGGGTATAGGTAAATTATAGTGACGTAACAGAGCCCGTAGAATACCAACATCAAAAGATGCATTATGGGCTATGAGTAAATCATCGCCAATAAAGAGCAACATCTCAGGCCAAATTTCTTCAAATGTAGGAGCCCCTTCCACCTCTTCAGGCCTAATACCATGAATCGAAATATTCATAGGGGAAAAATAAGGTGATGCAGGGCTAATCAAAGAATAAAATGAATCAACTAATTGCCCATCCTCCATTTTAGCTAATCCTACTGAACAAGCACTAATTAATTCATTATTGGCAGTCTCAAAATCTATGGCAACATATCTCATCGATTACAAATCTCCTGCTTGCCCATCATAATTGCCAATATGGTACGATCAGTTTGTTCCATCCCTTCACTACTGATTTGAGTCAAATAGGCAAAACTTTGCAACGCATCTTCACCGACAATTCCCGATTCATCACTAGGAGAGAACCCACGGAGTGCTAATTTTGTACTTACCCCAGCTGCTTCAACCGAAGAATAAATTTTGAGGGCACAAGTTCCCTTGGCTCCATCACAAATAATACCAGTTAAGTTACCCACCATATTATTTACAGAGCGGTCCATTGCCTCAATGCTTCCACCTTGCAGGTAGACCAGGCCACAGGCCGTCCCAATGGCAGCAGTAAAGGCACCACAAAGAGCCGATAAACGATCTTTCTTGGCTGTCAAAACTAGTGCCACTAGATGGCTCAGACAGAGGGCTCGAATAAGGTTGTTCTCTTCAACTTTTAAATATGTACCCATAACAAGCAAAGGCACCGACACAGTAATTCCTTGATTACCACTGCCACTGTTGATAACCACAGGAAGAGGACAGCCTGCCATGCGCGCATCAGAAGCAGCTGCGGCATAGACAGCACCTAACGTATAGGCATCACGGAGCGTTTGTGGCTCTTCAGGGAGCCCCTCGCCCATCACCTTTCCAACTGACAAACCATATCCATTCGACATGCCATGCTTGGCCATCTCAAAATTAGTCTGGGCCCCACTGAGCACAAACTCGAATTCTCTTGGGTCTATCTTTGAGACTGCACCAGCAATTTCTTCAAGAGATAGATTGGCGATCATTTCAGTGGAGAGGTTTTCATCGGCTTCTTCTTCAGCAGTAGTAGAAACCAGAGGAAGTTCACTAAGTATGGTATTATCTAAGCGTAACTTTGAAAAACGGGTATGTTCTCCACTAACAACAGCTTGCCCTACATGCTGGGCACCATAAGTTGTTACTGAAATATAGACAGGAGGTACCCCCTCTACTAATGTTAGTGCTATTTTTCCCTCAGCAGCAAGCTGGATCGCCATCTCTTTTTGCTGGTCTGAAATCTCAGAAAGAATACCCAAGCCTAAACTCACATCTCCGCCAGCAGCCCCTAGTGCAACCGCCGCTTGAATCCCGCGGAGAGAACAATTGGGTAAGCCCACACCCATCGCATTCTTCATCATATCGCGACTAGATTGAATTTCTAGCCGCAATAGAGGTTCTTGTAATAATTCACGAGCCTTCGCCCCAGCTAATGCAGCAGCAGCTGGCTCGGTACATCCCATTGCTATCATCAACTCTTTTTTCAAAAGTTGTAAAAATTGAGGTATTTTCATAAGGGCGATTATAACACGAAATTAAACAATTACTCTATCGATATATTAGACGGGAACTGTCGCCCTAAATACGGTGCCTTGGACTGTAAGACGATAATGTTCAACCGCAGCTGCAACTACCACACACTCTCCCTGCCCTATTTTAATAGAGTTATTATTAAAGACAATCTCTCCATTCCCCTCGATACAAAATAGAAATTCGATACTCTTGCGTTCTTGGACAAAGTAAGAACCACTGTTACATACTCCCAGTAAAAAGTCACTCGTAGGTGCTAAAATATTCTTACACCCATAGACATCGTACACTTGTGGGCAGATTTGTCCCCCACGGGAATCAAACGTCAATATTTTTAATAATTCAGGTACGTCTATCTTTTTAGGTGTCAGACCACCGCGGAGAACGTTGTCACTGTTAGTCATAAGTTCAATACCATGCCCTTTAATATAAGCATGTAACGTTCTTGGTGGAAGAAATATGGCTTCTGTAGGTTTCAAGTGGAGTATGTGCATAAAATAGGGTGCAAAAACTCCTAAATCATCAGGGTATAATTCGAGACATTTACGAGCAATTCCAGATCGAGTCAGCCACAATCCATCAGAGGTTTCTGAAGGCCCCCCTACGCTAGCTAAACGTTCTTCATACTCAGCTACCATCATTTTCCGAGTTCCAATATCCATGGAATAGAGGGTCGTGAAGAATTGTTCAAGCAGCTCTTCTTCAGGAGCCGAGGGATTTTGCAGATAGGGAAAAATTAATGGAAATTGAGAAGGAAGCAAATGTGAAAAATTTTCAATTAACTGCTCAATTGGAAGAAATCCGCACATCGCTGTAATTGGCGTGAGGGCATAAAGCACCTCTGCTTTTTGCTTATTATCTTTATAATTCCACTGTTCTCTTGGTATTTCAATATGTTGGGCAACTTCTCGAGCATACCCCTCCTCTGCTTGGAGTGCGGAGGGGTGCACTTGCAACGACAACGGCTGCGCAATTGACAACACCTTAAGGAGAAATGGTAAATCTTTACCATAATGATTGATAAGATCTTCTCCGAGGAAGGTCACAGCTTGCTCACGCAAAAAGTCCCCGAGTGGAGTCCCATCATCGAGAGTAGATTCCCCACCAGGGTGAGTTCCGAACCAGAGCTCAGCCCAAGGCTCACCATCAGGTGCTTTTTTTAACAAGGAGGGGATGTATGAGTCATCCCCCCATGAATACTTTTGCACTTTAGGAACAATTGGTACAATAGACATATATAACTCCATGGAGATTTACATGCCTTATACTACCACGTCTTTATCCCTTCTGATAGATGCGAGGTAAGAAAATCATCCCGATAACAAAGAGTGCAAGCGCTACAATCCAAGCAAGCAACACATTTAAGAACAATCCTCCAACTAAGAACCCCGCTATAGAACAAACAGCAACAAAGACTGCATAAGGCATCTGGGTTGCTACGTGTTCAAGGTGAGGGCAACTAGCTCCGGTTGAAGAGAGGATGGTAGTATCACTAATGGGTGAAGCATGATCTCCAAATACAGAACCGCCTAGTACCGCACTCACCGAGATAAACATAGCGTGGGCCATACCTTCTAGCGGTAAACCCTTTGCATTAGCCAAACCGGCAACGATGGGCATGGTAATTGGAATCATAATAGCAAAAGTTCCCCACGAAGTTCCTGTTGAGAACGCAATTAATGCCGAGAGACCAAATACTATCATTGGAACTAGGGCCAGAGGGAATCCTCCGGCAACAACGGCTTCTGAAAGGTAGTTGGCTAATCCTAAACCGCCTTCAGCCGGGGGCGATTTAATGATTGTTCCGATGCTCCAAGCCATGGTGAGAATCAGCAGAGCTGGAACCATAGAACCAATGCCTTCTCTAAATGCCTCAGAGGCCTCTTTGATAGAGAATAGTCGACGAGCAAAATAGTAAACGAAGGTAATCGATAAAGTAAAAATAACTGCATAGAATAGGGCATAGGAGGCATCAGTATCGTTAAACGCCTGCCCAAGCGACATTGAGCCCATGGCCTGACCTAAACTGGTAATACTTTCCCCATCAATAGCACCCATCCAAGTAGTCACTGGAAAGAATACAACAGCTGAGATAATAAGAATTATAATAGGGAATAGCATATCTATGGGCCTTGCATTATCTTTGCCTTCTACTTCAGCAATTTCGCCTGGGGCATCTCCATACGCAATATTATATAAACTTCCAGTTTTTTCATGATAGCGATGAGAGGCAGCCATGGGACCAAAGTCACGGTTGGTAAGGATAATTACTAAGACCATGATGAGAGTTAACAAAGCATAAATATTATAAGGAATTGAGCGGATAAAGAATTCAAATTCTGACATCCCTAACGCACTAAACCCTTCGGAGCCCTTCACAATAGACATTACAGTAATAACCCAACTCGAAATGGGCGCAATAATACAAACAGGAGCAGCAGTGGAGTCGAGAACATACGCTAACTTCGCTCGTGGAACACCATTTTTATCGGTAATAGGACGCATAACCGTCCCTACAGCTAAACTGTTAAAGTAATCATCAATAAAGATGAGAAGTCCAAAAAACCAAGTCATGAGCAAACTAGCTCGACCTGTTCTAACTCGCAACCCAACCCAACGTCCAAAAGCTTTTGTTGCTCCGGTCTTAGAAAGTAACCCTACCAACCCCCCCAACAAGGCACAGAAGAGGAAAATTCTAATATTCCAACCATCATTTAAAGAACCTGCCACTACATCTGATAAATTAACGAGTGCAGCGAATGGATTACCACCAGCGACAATCAACGTTCCCGACAAGATTCCGAGGAACAAAGAAATAACAACATCTTTGGTAATAAACGCCAACGCAATGGTAAGTACTGGAGGAATAATCCCCCATAATCCGAAGTTAGCCATGGTTTACGCTCCCTTTAGTATGCAATCTGCATGTATGTGTATGATAAACGGAGCATATCATACCACCACCGACAAGTACAGTATTAACCTTACAAAATGTTGCTATTTCTTACTTTTAGTTATTTAAATAACAAATATAAGCACTAGACATTCAAAATCCCCCGATTTCTCGGGGGACGTTGAAATAATAAAACTGGGAAATAATTAGCGATCTATACCAAGATTGACTCGCACAGTAAGTGCATCAATCGGTTTATCACCAATTTCTGGACCATATTCACGCCAGTAGTACGAAGCATC
>JAQVOO010000187.1 GCA_028702575.1 Sphaerochaetaceae bacterium | reverse complement strand
CTTCGTATGATTATACTATTTTTGAAGCAGAAGTTGCTTCGACCTTTAATGAGCAACTCTTAGCCGATTATCTGTTAAAACAAGCGGATAATAAAGAGATGGTGACCTATATTCTTGGTAAACAGATTGATGATGTCGTCGCTACTCTTTTTAGGCAGACGATGTTCGCTGAATACGAGATGTTAGTCCATGCTCAAGTAGAAGCAGGTGAACCTATTACTGTAGACTCTCTCAGAGCGACCTATAGAGGGCTCTTAGAGCAATACTTTGGCCCAGAGGTCAAGTTACTTAAAGCAAGTGATTTGGAGGGGCTTCGCATCCCCCATTTCTATCGAGCTTTCTATGTTTATAAGTATGCTACTGGTATTAGCGCAGCAATTACCCTAGCAGATAAAGTAATGCACGGAACCCAAGAAGACAGGGATCGTTACTTAGCATTCTTACGTTCCGGTGGATCAAGGTATCCTATTGATGCCCTACGCTTAGCTGGTGTTGATATGGAAACCCCTGAACCGGTGCAAAAAGCGCTCAAATCTTTTGAAGGTTTGCTTGATAGATTTGAACTTTCTTTACAATAAACCACCACGGTTTAGTCAAGAATTAGTATTGACCAAACTACATCAATAGTGTAGTTTTTCATCTGTTAGAGTTTTGCGGCAGTGGTGGAATTTGGTAGACACGCTAGCTTGAGGTGCTAGTGGGCGAGAGCTTGTGCTGGTTCAAGTCCAGTCTGCCGCAATACCGAAAGACCCTTATCATGTACTATCATGGTGAGGGTTTATTTTTGATTCATAAGCCCTCATTAACGTCCCAGATCTTTTTTTTATCTCAGTAGTTGTTGCTTGATAAAAATTGGATTAGGTACAGATAGAATAAAAGTCACACCTAAGGCTCTTGCAAATAACAAAATTCTGGTATTTTCCTCTGTCTGAAATATCCCAAACGGCCTACGCGTGTACACTGGCCTAAAACAAGCCCAGTTTGGGCAAACTTTAAATTTTTGCACCTAGATTTAGTTTCAAATCCTAACTATTAAATAAATCACTAGGTTGGGAGAAATGACTAAACCCACCACAATTTATAAAAGAGACCAGTATTGACAATATCAATTAGCGACTCAACTTACCAGAGTTACCCTACTCTACTGGGAAGAAGATAAAAGTGGAAGCTAAACCTTGTATGTTATCATTGTTAAATGACCACCTTCAGCAAATCAGTATGAACATCCTGTTCACATTATTTTAAAATGATTCGTATCCAAACAAATGAATGGTATTTTTTAACATAATCAAGTAAAAAGTGTGATACAATGATGAAAATCATTTGTAATTATAAGAATATAGTGTTAAGTTGTACCTAGAAGTTAAACTTGAAATAAGTGAGAAAAGTATGAAAAAGATAAAAAGTGTTTCCATTGGTGGTTTTAAGAATCTCAAATATACAACAATCGAGTTTCAGAAAATCACTGCTTTAATATCCCCAAACAACTATGGGAAATCAAATTTTTTACAGGGATTTGACTTTGCATTGGAATTCTTGACAGGAAGCGAAAAAAGTCGAACTAAAATGATGGCTTGGCCTAATAGTATCCCCTTAAACCAAGACTCAATGAATGACCCCTTTACATTTGAAATTGAATTTCAAGATACTTCATTAAGTGAATACCAGTTTGTAAAATATGGGTTCTCTTTTATTTGGTTTCGGGATGATGAAACTGGTCAAAAGATTGTCGATGAGTGGCTTGAAATGAGAAATACCGAGAGTGTAAAATATTCTAGCTTTTTAAAAAGAAAAGAAGGAAAATATAGAAAAGCAAAGAGCACTACTGCATTTAGAAATATTGTTCTCAGTAAATACCAGTTGGCGATTGATACTCTATCATCCATTGATGATATTGAATATTCTCCAGTAATTGAGCAAATAAAGAATATTTCTTTTAGGGTCTGCTCTTCTTTAGATGTTCAAGATAGATATCTGACCATGCCATTTGAATTTGAAGGAGTTCGGTCTATTGATTCTGATGAAGATATTCCTGAGTTATTATATGGACTAAGAGAGGCTAATCTTGAGCAGTTCGAATTATTTAAAGAGTCTATTTTATCGCTTTTTCCTGAGTTTGAAGATTTTGAAGTTACTAAATCAGAATACAAAATAGATAACAAATCGATACGGATGGTTTTTTTTAATGACAAAAAATATGGAGAACAAGATAATCAAAAGAATCCTCCTTTTAAACTGAAAAATGAAGAGTACAAGATTTTTGTTAAAAAGAAATATATAAATCAGCCAATAAATCTTATTTCTCTTTCTGTGGGGACTAAAAGATTATTCTGGATTCTGGCAGTTTTATTCAGTAATAATTCTGAGTATAGTGTTTATGGAATTGAAGAACTAGAAACAAGTATTCATCCAAGCCTTTTAAAAAGAACGCTTGAGATTATTTATGAAAATATGAACAATGTGATATTGCTTATTACAAGCCATTCCCCTTATCTCGTGCAATATTTAAAGCTGGAAAGTATCTACATAGGAAAACCTGGAGGAAAAGGTAGTGCTGTTTTTAAAAAAATTCCCTCAAGTAAAACAAAACAGTTGGTAACAACTGCACAAAATATGGGACTTTCAGTGGGAGAATATTTGTTTAATTTAATGTCTGGAGACTTAAAGTCCTCTTATATTCTTGATAAATATCTTACAAAGTGAGGCAATATGAACCAGACTTACTCACATGGGGTTGCCTTCATCCTTGAAGGAGACACTGAGGCAAGGTTCTATGAAACGATGATTTGTCACTACTCCGGCAACCATACAGAATGTGCATATTCTGGATGGTTTGATAATTCGATTAATGACTTTATATATAAAGTAGATTCTATTCAAAGCTCTGTCCTCATTAGAATGTATAATGTGAAGACCATTACTCAAATTGCACATTCTGCAGATTGGTTCAAAAATGAGTGTAAAAAGAGATTCAAAGATATAAAATGGACGATTTTTCTGTGTTATGACACGGACTCTCATGCTCGGGATGTTACAAAATTTTATGAAGGAGATTGGAAAAGGTTAAGAGAGAAGCTGGAAGGAAAAGATATTGAAATTATAGATTTAGCAGCACGAGCGATGATTGAAGATATTTTTCTTCTTGATCCGGAAGGGATCTGCGAGTATTTAGGAATTCAAGCCAAATCTATCCCGAGAACAGGATCTGCTAAGAAGACACTGAAAGATTTCTTTAGATCTCATGGCAAAACCTATCATGAAGGCGACCGAGCTCAAGATTTAATTTGGGCCTTGAATAAGAATAAAATTATTGAAAAGTCGGAAATTCGTTTTTCTTTAATCGAACAATGTTGTTTTCTCGAGCCTGTTGGATCAATGACTTAAAAAAGCATTAACATTAGCAGAATATAGAATAGCACATGCTCTCCTGTGAGAAATTACTGTTATATGGCCAGTCATGGAAGCTAACTGGAGCACAATTTTATGTATGTGCCTTTTCAACAGTAAACATTATTCACTAATCCTCTGGATCATACTGCGAAGTAATAATCGTAAGGGTACCAAGTTTATCTCGTTTTTATGAGTGAGCAGACTATCACAGAACGTTCCCTTCCAAATGGGGAAAACTCTACCAGTTGTTTCGATCTAGGAATACAATCTTGGAAACTCAATAATTTTACTATGATAATCGTGATACTTTTAGATTCATTATCTACTAAAGGCAAGTGATTGTCAAAAATCCATTTAGTTTAACGTATCCTGATATTGTTTTGCTTAATCACACCAATGTCTTTGAAATGATTGCGCCAAAACGCCACCAAAACCCAAAATTCTCCACACGAAAACTCTCTCCATCGAATTTTATAAAACTCGGTTGTTAGGCAGTGGTTAACCTCAGTTTAAGTTCATTGGCCATAGTCGCACCAAGAATCATGAGCCCGCCGAAAAGTTGTAACCCGGTGATATTTTCATGAAGAAGTGCTACAGAAAGAACGACTGCAACTATTGGGTCAATATAGCTTAAGATCGCCACTTGCTGACCTCTTAGGTGTTCTAGAGCAGAAAAATAGAAATAATACATGATTCCGGTGTGAACCACCCCCACGATCAGCAAATTTATAA
>JAQVOO010000032.1 GCA_028702575.1 Sphaerochaetaceae bacterium | reverse complement strand
TTTAGCATAAATACCATATAAAGCCCATATACCGACGAGAGTAAACCAAATATCACCACGTACAATCACGGATAAAAGATTAATGATAATTGCTACTATTAAGACTGTTACTGTCCAGAAAACTTCGGAAAGTCCAAAACGACCCCACTCAAGAACAACAGCAACTGCGGTAACATTGGCAATAGTGGCCACAGCGATCCAACCCAAATAGACACTAATGGGCAACATTACTCCCACTCGATACCCTAAAGAGGCCTCGGGCCTTCTGACTTTGGTGTGAATAATAATAAGAGAAATTAGAATGACTAACATGAGCAACAAAGAAGGAAGTTGTAATTGCCAGTGCCATGCAAATATCCACAAGATGTTGGCTAAACAGGAAATAAAAAACCACCCGCCCATCTTACCAATGGGATCTTCTGCTGTCTTTTCTTTACGCACTGTTACAATTTGGTACATGATAAAAAGGATTAGCAAGGCATAAATAACACCCCAAACAGCAAAGGTCATTCCAGCAGGAACAAATAGGTTTGGAATCGAATCTGACAATTCCCCTGTATTTATACCATTTAGAGGCAAAGCATTAGCTAAAGTATTCACTACCAACACGCCCACCAAACCCAGCACATTCAATATAACCAACAGCCTATTTTTCTTCTTTTTTTCCATAGTGACTCCTTTTTATTATTCTTGATTATATCATAAAATAGAAGAAGAATAGTTACAATTCGTTCATGAAATTACTAAAACTCCTTACCAGAGGTTTACTATATCTCTCATTCTCTAGGATTCAAGAGAGAGGCTACAGTTAATGCTACAGCACTGATTGCCCAGCCGGTAATTATGAAGTACGCCCCAACATCCAAAGATCCATCCACGATGGAGCGGACAATTGCACCCTTTCCACGCACCATAAGATACGCCAATACCCCACTCCCTATTCCAGTTAGTAATACTATCCAATCTAAGAGTAATATAGCTCGCTTAACTAATAATAGTGCCACCCCAACAATTGCACTGATAAACATCAGAATGAGTAAGAATGAGGCCACAGAGAAAGCACTACCCTCCGCCCCCAAATCTCCCATCGTCTTTGTAAGTTCAAACCCAGTACGGCCACATGCTACAGGCATAAAAAACCCAAAAATTACCAGTAATAAAGCAACCTTAGCGATAATCTGGAGAGTGGTTTTTTTCATAGAGGGACCTCCCGTAATGATTGATAACGCTTACCCTTAACGTATACTGCCTAAAGATACTTCTCAATTCAAAGTAAATGTAACTTGTAAAAAATAGCCTTGTAAGATATCGCAATGGCAAAATCTGGTATCATACTACCAGAATTAGATCATGGAGCCTAGTTAGAATCTTTGAGTATACTTTGAAAAAGAGAAGTTTTACCTCCTCTTTTTACAGTAAAGAGCAACAAGAAATAGGCTATATTTTACCTAAAGCTAGCCGCTATCTTTGCATGAAAAGCATATAATTATCTTAGTGATAATCTTTACCTACAAATTAAGATTAATCACCTCACTAGTTATCACTTGTGCCTGCATGCTTGCAATAGGAATTGTACCGCTAGATACATTGATCTTTTTCCCATTTACCCAAATATTTACAAGATCCTGGCCAAGAATTGCAATCCGGCAAGAACTAGGAGCGTCGGCTGTTATGATAAAATGTAAATCTTTACCGTCAATATCGGCTTGAATGGTAATCGATCTTTCGTTTTCATAACCATCCCCCTTATCATAATTGTAGACATATTCAACTCTTTCAATGCTACCAGGAAATAGGAGAAAAAGAGGCGATGAAAGATCAATATCTTGAGAACTCCGTTTAATGCAACTATTTTCAGCTATCGGAACGAAGCAACCTTCTTTCAAAAACAACGGAATAGGGATATGAGCATAATCAATGTATTGGCGCTCACTATGGTGATAGATGCTCCCATCATAGAGGCATACCCATTGGCTAGTAGTAAATTCCACTATCCGGCCATGCTCTTGTGCTGCGAGTTTCGGAGCATGCAGTAAAGCCTCACCAACAAAGAACTGTGAAGTCTCTTCTTTAAAACGCTCTTCATAATTTTCATAGATCATAGGACGTAGTAGTGGTTCTCCGGTTTTTGCTAACTGGAGCATCAGTGTATATAAGTAGGGTAAAAATGAATATCGCATCTCAATGGCATGACGCACAGCTATCAGTGTGTTTTCATCAAAAGCCCACGGCTCTTGAAAACGGGTTCCATCAGAACTATGGTTCCGGAAAAATGGGAATAAAAAGCAAGCCCGATACCAATCTATAAACAACTCTTCATTACAATCCCCTCCGAATCCTCCTACATCGTTCCCCACAAAAGCCATCGTCGAAATTGAGAGGCTCAACGCCATCTCGATCGATTTTTGCAGATGATGGTAATTTGAAACATTATCTCCGGTCCAAATCGCACCATAGGCATGACTCCCCAGCATCCCACTTCGTGTTAGTATAAAGGGACGTTTGGTGGGATAGGCTCTCTCCAATCCTTTCCATGTAGCCTTTGCCATCCCAAGGCTGTAGTAATTATGAAGCGGTTGATGGGCAACAGTTCCCCGCTGGAAGAGCATCTCATCGGTATCAATAGAGCCAGTACTCGGATCATTCATATCGATCCAGAATGTATCAATACCCTGCTCTGCCAGGTTTTGGGCGTGCTGGGCCCACCATGATCGGGTTTCTTCGAGGCTAAAATCAGGAAAATAGGAGGCCCCAGGCCAAACAAACCCAACAAAGGGAAGATTTTCAGAATTGAGACAAAAAAGCCCCCCTTCTAACCCTTCTTGGCAAACAAAATAATCATCTACCTTAACCCCAGGATCCAAGATAGCAACTAACCTACGCCCATGTTTAGAAAATTGAGATTGGAGGTGATGTAGATCATTCTGATTTGAAGAATTTAACGTGAATACACGATAACCATCCATGTAGTCGATATCGAACCAGATTGCATCGCAGGGAACAGAGTTTGCTAGTAAATGTTTATCAATTTCTATCGCATCGGCAGTGGTGCCATAACCCCACCGAGACTGATGATAACCTAAAGACCACAACGGCGGTCTACTCGGATACCCCAATAACCGCATCAAATTGGTAGAAACCTCTTTCAATGAACTCCCCACTGCAATTACTAAATCGGCTCTACCAGTGGTGCTACCTAAATAAAAGAACCTCTCGTTTATACCATGGTCTTTAACCCCTTCGATGACCTCTCTTGCTCCAGTATTCATAAAAACCGGGGCAGGAGTGGGAATCATAAGGCCCAACCAGATCCCATTATGGTAGACATATAATACAGGGAAAGAGGCATACATGGGATCAGTCGAGCCATGTTCAATATCATGGCTTGAAAAATCGGCCCACACATCGGTGTTCCAAAATTTAGTTTTGACACCACTTTTCTCAAAACCAATGTTCTTTTGCCCCATCCCATAAAAGCGAGTTTCACTTTCACTTTTAAATGAGAATAACCACTTTTCACCGCATACCCCAAAAGGAACTTTGGCGTGGCTCTCTAACACTGTTGCACCAGTGTTAGTGTTGCCAATGATAATCTTCTCCTCTTCTATGACGAGTGAAAAAAGATCGGCTTTCGGCGGTAGATTCCGCTGAGGTATTGTCGACGGCATATCGAGAACTGCACTATAATCACTCCAATTGGGGTGCTCGATAGTAATTCGAAAAAGATTTGCACCCAAATTTTGTTTATTCCAGACATAAGGGGTGCTATTAAGTCCAATTTTTCTGAAATTATGGGGATGGTCAATTTTATGGAAATACATGCAACACCTCACCTCTTATATTTTCGAATTAAAAATTGTTAAGAATTCTTGATTAAAAAAACGACTTAAAGTTGGCGAGTCGACTCGCAGATAGACTGGAATAGAGTCTAATGGACACCAGGGTTCAACCCAACAACTACCCTTTATCGTTTTCCCTGATGCCAACTCAATCCATTCACCTTGCGGCAGATAGAGGGCGCGTTGTTCTAGGCCCTCTTCAAGGACTGGTGCAACGAGCAAAGAACGCCCTAACAAATAGGTATCTGAGATGCTCCAAGTAATTTCATCATCTGGATAGTCGAAAAAGAGCGGTCTCACAAAAGGCTGACTCGTTTCAATCGCATGCGTCGCTTCCTCCATGAGATATGGAATGAGCTTCATCCGAAGATTGGCAAATTTCCTAAATATGGGGACGACGTTGGGATCGTTATGTTGTTCTCCAATATTCCAGGGAGTGCGATCGTTAGAAGGTTTTTGGTGGTTGTTGAATTCACTATGATATTGCATAACTGGGCTAAAGGTAGCAGCCGCTGCCGAGCGTAGATACAATTCAGGACAAGGGATTTCTCCCGAGAATCCCCCGATATCCCACCCAAGAAATGGAATTCCTGAAATAGAGGCGTGAATCATGGCATAAACTGAACGAGCATAAGCCTCCCAAGTCGATTCCTGATCTCCTGCCCAATGCATTGGAGTATTATAAGAGCCCAGATAACCCGCTCGGCTAAATAGAATCCCCTTTCCTTTACCTAAAGTTTTTTCCAATTCTTGCGTATAAGCTCTCGTATAAGATTCTGGGAACATATTGATTAACTCATCACCTTTCATACCGGCTTGGTTGGTAATACTATAGCCCCACAAGTGTTCGCCTCCATCGGTTTTGAAACCCGAAACTCCCATCTCTTCAAGAAGATATCTCCTTTGTAAGAACCACCACTCTCTAGCTTCAGGATTTTCGAAATCAATAACTAGACTTCCTCTAAACCAACCCGGGGCAACTTTATAAGGTGCTCCATCTTTTGTTAGTACATAGTTGTGCTCTAGGGCATAGCGCTCATTACGTTGGTGCTGTTTGTTCTCCAGATTACCCATATTTTTGAGAACTGGGATCTGCCAAAGAACTAAACGAATGTCGGCTTTATCTAAATCTTCAATCATCCCTTTAGGGTTCGGCCACAGGCCATCTTTAGGAAACGTGAAGTCAGCTAAGCGCGGTGGTTGGCTAGGATCTCTGAGCTCGTATTGTGCATCATTCCAAATCGCAAATGTAGCTTCATCACTCCAAGCCTCAATAACAAGGGTTGTGGCCGGGATGGCTAGAGCCTTTGTAGTTTCAAAAACCTCTTCAACTCGTTTTTGGGAATTCCATTCATTGCTCGACATCCAAGGACCAAAAGCCCACTCAGGAGGTACTTGGGGCTTTGCAAAATTAGCAATGAACGCAGTATATATCCTCTTTGGTTGGCCAATATAGAAGTGGAAAATAAAGGGATCATCTTTTTTAGTTTCTGCTTCAAATCTCCAAACATTGGCATCTCGTGCTGCCATATCAAACTCTATTGAACGCTTCGTTTCGGCAAAGAAGCCCCACTCGCGGTTGGTCAAGAAGAAAGGAATCGGGATATAAGTTTTTAACTTTTGGTTACGATATTGTTCATACACACGGTTGACGAGGATATTACCTCGTTGATCTATTGGAGTATAACGTTCACCAAATCCAACATAAACTTCTTGAGGAGGTGCTTTGAATTGCCCTAGAAACTGGTAGATTGCCCCATTCTCTTCATCAAAAACTTGTTGCAGAGAAAAAGGAGCGTAGGTAGTCACTAACTCATTACCCCCAAGATCATACAGAGAGTACTGGAGTGTTTGTTTATTAATAATGAGCGAACATCTCTCATCTGTTAATTCGAGCGTAGCTTTTGTTTCGACTATCTGCCATGGGTGCCCTTCGGCTATCTTGGGGGCCTGATTGTCTGAAAGTAATAAACATAGTGTCGGTCCACTCTCTGTAGAAACAATTTGTACTCGCATAACAGAATTAGTATCTGCCATGGTGCAGATTACTCCTTGGTGTAAAGCATCAGTATATCCTTGCCATTTAGTTGGATTTACAGCATAGCCGACGCTATAACTATACCAAATACTGGTAACTTGAGTTGCTCCAGTTTGGACGACAAAGCGGTAGTTTACCACTCCTGTATGACTCAGGGGAGGCAATGTTGCTAACCAGTACCGTTCACAGTTACTATTACCGATACTATCACTATTGCCAATACAGATGGCATCTTGCTTGCCTTGCGTAATCGCCCCTTGTACGTTCCATTCTACTTGGACTGTCTCACCCTCTTGCATGGGGCTCATGATCATGCCTACGTTAACAGTTTCATTGATACGGGGCATTCGTGGAAAACGCTCAAAGGGCTGTTGAAAATAGGGTTGTCCATTTCCAAATGGTTGATGAATAATCTCAATTCTCTTGTTGTCCATCACAATATTCCTTATAATGTTCAAAGATACCCCGGATAGGCTAGTTCCAACTGTTCCTAACCGGGGAAGAAAATCAGCTGTTTCTAGGGCGAACTAAGTAATATTAGGTTGCTTAGAAACAGCTTTTATAATTTTATCTTGGCCGTAGCCTCTGCCTGGGCCTGATCGAGGGCCTCTTTGGCTGTTAAAACACCATCGCGGGCCATTTCTATCTTTGTATTTACAATATCGGCGAGTTCGCTAAATTGAAGCAATGCTGGTGGTTTTACTGCATATTGCAAAGAGTTGAGGACGGCAATCTTATTATCTGGCGGGGTATCTTTCAGATAACGCTCCATTACGGTAGGATCGCCAATTGTTGGTAATTCCCATTGGGCATCCAAACGTAATTGTACAACATCGGGATCAGAGGCTAAAAAGGTAATGAAACGGAAGGTCTCTTCAGGATACTTAGTGGTGCGACTAATGGCTGCTACATTGCCAAAGAAGTGGGTCGCTTTGGCTGTATTTCCTGGTTCGACTTCAATTCCCCAAGGGAAAGTTACCCGGTTTTTAAGATCGGTAAAGGCCCAAACTCCATTTAACCACATCCCCAGTTTTCCATCAACGAACATATCGCCTTCAGGGCGGTTAGCTTGTTCTTCTTTGTTGGGCATAACATGATGTTTCCAGACCCGATCGAGCATGTATTGCAATGTTTTGAGGTTCTGTGGTGAATTTATGGTAAAACCTTTACCATCAGCTGTCATGAGGCTACCCCCGTTTTGTTGCACAACTTTGTAAAATTCCCAAAATTGAATCGGATTGTACATACCCCAAATATCGGGTCCAAGAGCACTAATTTTCTTAGCAGCGGCTAACGAATCATCCCAAGTCCAATCTGCTGTTGGATAGGCAACACCAGCTTTATCAAACAAGGCTTTGTTGTAGACAAGCACAACTGTAGAGAACGATTGGGGAATCGCCATCACTTTTCCATTGAAACTCACTGCATCTAAAAGGCCTTCTCCAAAGATATCCTTGCTAACTCCAGTTGAAACAAACAAATCTTCTAAATCTCTCGTTGAACCACGTAACGTGAAAGCTAAGAATTGTTCCATGTTGAGCTCAAAAGCATCAGGAGCATCTCCTCCAGCAATTCTGGTAACTAAACTGGTCCAATAGTTATCACCATAACCCATGGATTCAAGCTCCACATTTATTTCAGGATTCTTTTGCCTAAACAAATCGACCATCTTTTTTAGAGTTTCAGCATTGTGTTCCCCTGCTGAAAAGTTCGCATAACGGATGGTGATGGGTTTGGCAGCCTTCTCTGCTTGTCCTGCACTGAAGACAGGAAGACACATCATCGATACCAACACTACGGTTGCAATACCGATTTTTATAACTTTTCTCATAATCTCCTCCTTGAGATTTACTCCCTAAGGGAGTATTTATAACTAATCAGCCTTTCAAGCCTCCAGTTGAAAGACCTTTTTCGACATACTTTTGGGTAATTACATAGACAATTATAATAGGGACAATTGAGATTAAAGCTCCCGCCATGAGGTAGTTCTGGTAGTTGTAGAAGTTAGATCCTAGGTTGGCCAGCCCTAGTTGCAGTGTCCATTTGCTACGGTCAGAGAGGACGATCAAAGGCCATAAGAATCCATTCCAAGAGCCCATAAAGTTGAACAATCCCATGGTAAATAGGACTGGCCGCGCAAGGGGCAGGATAACTGTTATAAAGACGCGATAAAGCGATGCACCGTCTATGATGGCTGCTTCTAAATACGAGTCATGGATGGCTATAAAGCTTTGGCGCATAAAAAATATAGCAAAAGCATTACATAGTGCTGGTAGGAGTAAGGCCATATAGGTATTAAGCAAGTGCAGAGTTTTCAAGGTGATGAAATTAGGTATCATCGTAATTGTTCCAGGAACCATCATTGTAAACAAAAAAGCAGTAAATAGAAGCTTTTTGCCTTTGAATTCAATCTTTGCAAAAGCAAATGCCGCCATAGCTGAAGTGAGTAATGGAATAAAGGTCAGCAGGATGGAAACAATAAAACTATTGATCAAACCACGGAAGAAGTTGATATTGCTCAAATTAAAAATAGCACGGTAGGCATCTAAGCTTGGATCAAGGGGAATCCAACGGATAGGAATAGTATAGAGTGCCTCGCGTACTTTTAGCGACGTACTTATCATCCATAAAAAAGGTACGATTGCCAGCAACCCTAAAAAGGTCATAAAGAGATAAAATACCAATTGTTTGATTGTTTTTTTAACTTTCATAACTTACCCAACGCCTTTCCATTCGAAATTGGATGACTGTGGCAATGAGGATAACGAAACCTAAAACCCAGGCTATTGCTGAAGCATACCCCATTTTGTAATAGGTAAAGGCATTTCTATAGATTTGCTCTACCGGCACTCTGGTTGCTCCCGCCGGTCCTCCTTCGGTCATTATGTAAATTGATTCGAAGACTTGGAATCCAGCAATCACGTTAATCACCACCAGTAAAAATAGGGTCGGTGAAACCAATGGGAGGGTAATCCGGGTAAATCGCTGGGTGGAATTAGCTCCGTCGATACGTGCTGATTCATAATAAGAAGGTTCAATCCCTTTAAGAGCGGCTAACAAAAGGAGGGCATAATATCCCGTATCTTTCCAAACTGCCGCCAGAACAACCCCTGGCATAGCCCACACTTTGCTCAACAACCAACTAGGACCATTGAGACCTATAGCGCGTAGACCAATATTGATCAGTCCAAATTCACCATGCAAGAGCCAGCGCCAAATTAATGCAACGGCCACCCAAGAAGAGATAACAGGAAGATAAAACAATACTTTATAAAGAGTCTTGCCAACAAAAATTCTGTTCAGTAGTAAAGCTTGTGCCATTGAGGTAACTAATATTAAGGGGATGTAAAGGACCAAATAATAAAGGACATGCAAATATTGTGCTTGCATATCTTTGTATTGAAAGTACTCTTTATAATTTTGTAACCCAACGAAAGAAACATCTTCTATAGGACGTAACGGATCATAAGCGAGGAAGCTCAATAGTAAAGATTCAAAGATAGGGAAAAGAAAGAATACTAATAAACTTATAACCGCTGGCGCTAAAAATACGACCAAAGCAATTCGTTTTTGTTTTTTCCCTCCGATATACATAATTTAAATCCTCCTCTGATTATGAGTGGAAAAGAACTCTGCAATCGCAAGAGCTGCCACACCCCGAATCCAGTCGTCATTGCTGGGACTAAGCACAATCAGAGCAACTTCTTTAGCTAACTCATAAATACAATTTTCAGCTATCTGTTGTTCTAAGCTGGGTAGGAAAAATGGGGCAGCATTGGTACGCTCCCCTCCTAGAATCAAAGCCTGTGGATCTAATATATTGATCAGGGAGGAAATTGCCGTACCAAGGTAATTTCCCATGTGGGCAAAAATGTCTAATGCCAGTTGATCCCCTGCTTTAGCTAAGTTGATCAGCTGATCAACGCTCACGACGCTACCTGCTAGCTTGTGATACATCTCCGTAAGAGCCCTGTCACTAATAAAGGCTTCAAGGCAACCTTGCTTCCCACAGGAACACTGGGGAGCTTCGTCGGCAAAGGAAATTCTCGTATGCCCTATTTCACCGGCACCATGATGAGATCCATTATAGAGGTTCCCATTAATGATAATTCCCAAGCCTATCCCTTCTCCTACAGAGAGGCAGAGAAAATTATCATATTCACTACCTGAACCGAAATATTTCTCTCCAATGGCAAATGTATTCACATCATTTTCAATATGGACCGGCAATTTAAATCGTTTTTCTAAACGATTTCGTAAGGGGACATTTCGCCATTTAAGGATCGAGCTCTCCATAAGAACCCCTTCAGACGAAACACGGCCACTTATGCCAATTCCGATTCCAATTAGTGGTACCAACGGGTAAATCTTCTTGTGGCGAACTAACAGAGATTGGACAAACTGCTCAAATTGCGTTAAGTAGAGTTCCGGATCCCGACTACCTGAGACGGGAAGGGTTTGCTTTTCAATAATGTTGCCTCCCAGATCAACAGTAGCTCCAGCAATTTGGTCTTCCATGATTTTCAAACCAAGCACAGCGCCTGCACGGTTGTTAATCTGGAGTAATGTGGGAGGCCGACCGCCAGTAGAATCAGTCGTACCTATCTCAATAATTATACCTTGCATTAACATTCGTTCACAAATAACAGAACACGTTGAACGTGTAAGCCCTGTCAGTCGTGACAAATCTGCTCGCGATGCAACTCCACTAGTTCGAAGCGTATCGAGGATTAATTTATAATTCAGCTCTTTAATGTACTCATTGTCCCCTGTTCGCATGGTACCACCTACTTTGTTTGACTCTCTAACTAAGTATATTATTTGAACAGGATTCTTCATTTGTCAAGAGCTAATTTAGAAAATTTTAATTATTAATTATATATATATTTATAGATATGCACTACAAAGAAATTGAGTTTTTTATTAAATAATGATTATTTAGTTAGTTATTTTCTCAAACAAAGTTTATCGAATTCCCTCTAGTATTATGGTAAGATCACACTCTTTAGTACCTAAAGAACAAAAGTACTATAGTGTAATGATGTAAAGAAAGGAATGTAATTATGATTTAGAAGAGTCGACGCCAGAGGAACTGACGTCGACGAGAACTTGAAAAGAATTAATAGACGGTTTTCCACTCCGCAATATTGCTTGGTTCAAATTTAAACGGAGGGCCTAAGAGCACTTCGGTACCACCATCAGAAGCCTTTACTACTTTATAGGTACCAAGTCGATTAGCATCGAACGTATCTCCTACTGCTCCTGTGATCTTTTTAGAACTCACTGCAGTAGCTGCATAAGCAGCCAAATAACCAACATCAATCGGGTTCCAAAGGAACATGTAGGGACAAGCACCATTTTCGATATACTCCGCCATCTCAGAGGGGAGTCCCAGACCAGTAATCTTCACCTTACCAATCAGGTTTTTATCGGTAATGACTTTTCCAGCTGCTGCAATTCCCACGGTTGTCGGGGCAATTATACATTTGAGTTTTGGATACGATCGCAGTAGTGCTTCAGTCTCAGCAACCGATTTATCGCGTAGATCATCGCCATAAGCAACTCGGACAAGTTTTATATCCTTGTATTTTGGATCAGTTAGTTCTTTCTTCATCCACTCTATCCATAAATTCTGGTTGGAGGCTTGGCTTGTTGCTGAAAGAATCGCAATTTCACCGGCTCCACCGACCATATCATAAGCGGCCTGAATTAAGGTTCTACCAATCATCTCTGAATCGGCTTGATTAATATGGGTCGATCGACTGGCCGGATTCACTGCTGAATCGGCACTCAGTACAGCAATACCGGCTTTTCGGGCATTTTTCAAGACTGGTTCAAGTGCATCATAATCGTTACCGGTGATGGTAATCGATTTGACATTCTGCGAGATTAACTGTTCAACAATTTGGATCTGTGCTTCCGCAGTAGGAAGGTCTGGAGCTCGTAGAATCGCTTCATAGCCCTGCTCTTCAATCCCTATCCTAAAACCATCCATTTGCTTCTCACCATACGGATTCCCCGTATTTTTGAAAACGAACGCGTGGCGCTCCTTTCCGCCTTCCTGTACCCCAGCCGCAAAAAGTGTAGCGGGAATCAGGATGGCTGCGACTAGGAGCAACATAAGAGTATACAAGACCATCTTTTTCATAGTTTCCCTCCTTGGAAATCTATCGCGTCAGATTTTTTCCCACTTCGTGAGAACCAAAACCTGATCGTTTACGTTTACCCGAGATACGCATATTGAGAACCATAACTGAGGTAATCAAAAGCGTACCGATTATAATAAGGAGAATTTGAGCCGAAATATTAACAAGACCCAGTCCATAGCTTAAGAATCCAATAATAAAGATAGCTAGAATAGGTCCTCCTATTCTTCCTTTACCTCCGGCGGTACTTACACCTCCTAATACTACCATGGCAATAACTTCTAATTCATAATTTTGGGCTACATTAGGACGGGTACTCCCCATGCGCGAGGTTAAGAATAAGGCCGTAAAACCAGCCATAAGACCTGTGAGAATAGAGACCCACAACAGAATCTTATCAGTTCTAATTCCCGAGTATAAACAAGTTTTCTTGTTGCTTCCCATTCCATAGACTATGCGGCCAAAGGTAGTTTTATGTAATAGAAATCCAAAAGCGACCGCACAAATTATAAATATGATCAGCATAAAAGGAATACCTAAAACAGACCCCCAACCTAAAAAAGAGAACCAATCAGGGAAATTTCCAGAAGCTTGGTCTTCAAGAATAATATAGGCAATTCCGCGGTATAACGTTAGGGTTGCCAAGGTAACTATCATGGCTGGTAGCTCCTTAAACCTAACCAAGATCAGCCCATTGAATAGGCCACAGAAGGTAGCAGTGGCCAGACAAATAAGCATGGCCACAGGCATCGAGATCCCAGCGTTATAAGCAGTCGCCATCACCACAGAAGAGAGGGCGACAGTCGAACCAACTGATATGTCGATATTGCCTAAAATTATTACTAACGTCATTGGCAATACCAAGAAAGACTTATCTAAGAAGGTCATCGGCGTACGGACAAATGTTCCAACATTGAGGTAATAGGGTGATAAAAAGCTGTTTATTATATGAATAAGGAGGAAGATGAGCACAAGAAGCCACTCCCACTGTAGAAAAAAGCGCTTAAAACTAAAACCCCTTTCAGTGAGTAGTTTTCGTTCAGTCATTACAGCTCCTCCCCTACACCACGCGATGACGCAAGGCCATCCGTTCATTACTTCGCTTGACCAAGACGTTGATAATAATAGCCGCGAGAATGACTGCTCCTTGAATACCTTGTTGCCAGAAAGGAGAGACATTTATTAGTGGTAGAGCATTATTCAGAATCCCAAAAAGGATTACACCTAAAATAAGGCCAGAAATCTTTCCACTCCCCCCAGCAAGGCTAATTCCCCCTAAAACGCACGCGGCGATGACTCCCATCTCATACCCAACCGCAGTATCGCCTTGAGCCGAGGCAAAACGACTGACCCACAAGACTCCTGCAAGTCCCGCTAAGGCTCCCATGAAAATATAGACCATCCAGATAATTCGTGTTTTAGGTATACCCGAGACCTTAGCTGCTTCTGGGTTCGATCCTACCGCATATATCTGCCGCCCAGTGCGAGTATGGTTAATGAAATAGTAGAAAATGATATAGATCACAACAGCGATAAAAATAAGAGTGTTTATGCCAAGGATAGAACCCGTGGCAATCTTTTTGAAAGGCACGGACATTTGGTACGCACTAATCCACTTGCCTCCGCTGACTAAAAAAGTCAATCCACGAACTATATTCATCATCCCCATCGTGGCAATAATAGGCAGAACATTGAATTTAGAGACCAATAGGCCAATGATAGTTCCGACTACCGCACCGACTAAGACACCCTCTAAAATTGAGAGCACGGGATGGATTGTTGGATAAAGTGATACGGTCAGTGCACTCACCATTCCCGAAAGGGCGATAGTGGAACCAATTGATAAGTCAATTCCTCGAATAATGAGGACCATCATCATTCCCACTGCAAGAATGCTTAAAATAGAGGCATTAACGAGCAGTGTGTTAATATTGGAGAGGGTCAAAAAGGTGGGATTCCTCACTTGGATCACTAATGAGAGGACTATAATAAACACTAATAGACCAAAATCTCGAAACCGTTCGGCCCGTAATAATAGATTTCTTCTCAGATTAAGCATCGAGACCCTCCTCTGATGTTCCGAGCGCAGCTCGCAATATCTGCTCTTGAGTAGTTTTGGCAGTCTCAAAAATTGCGGCTATGCGTCCTTCTTTCATAACCACTGTCCGATCACTTACTCCTAAAACTTCGACCATCTCGGAGGAGACCATAATAATACCATAGCCCCGTTGGGCTAAATCTCCCATGATATTAAAAATAGCTGTTTTAGCCCCAACATCGACTCCTTTGGTGGGTTCATCTAAAATGATAACTTTTAAATCAGCAGTTAGCAGTTTAGCGACAATCAACTTTTGTTGATTTCCTCCAGAGAGTGTAGCTGCTTTGTCAAAAACACTAGTCGCTTTAACCGCTAATAATTCAATAATCTCCTTGGTTCTTTCCCGTTCGCTGTGTGTGTCCAGTACTCCGTTCTGGCTAAATTTATCAAGAACAGGTAGGGTCACATTTTTATAGAGTTCCCAGTCGAGGATCAGTCCTTGGCCGAGACGGTCTTCAGGTAAGTAGCCAATTCCTTTAGCCAAAGCCTCATGCGGATGGCCAATAGTAATGTGCTTACCATTAAGCCATAGAGATCCTTCATCAAAGGGGGTAATACCATAAATTGATTCACACACCTCGGTCCGTCCAGCCCCCACCAATCCGGTCAAAGCTAAAATCTCTCCTTGGTGTAAAGTAAATGAAATATCTTTAAAAACACCATGTCGTCCTAATCCCTCAACCCTAAAGATCTCCTTTTTGATTGTGACCTCGCGTTTAGGAAACATTTGGGTAATTTCTCGACCAACCATTGCCATAACCAGACGATCATGATCCATTTCTTCTTTATCCCATGTCCCGATATATTGGGCATCTCGTAAAACAGTAACCCGATCAGCTAGCCGTTCGAAATCTTCCATTCTATGACTAATAAAGATAACGGCAACGCCATCGTCACGCAATTTTTTGGTAATTCGGTATAATTCTTCACTTTCTCGATTAGAGAGGGCTGCTGTTGGTTCATCCATAATAATGACTTTGGCGTGTACAGAAAGAGCCTTCGCTATCTCTACTATTTGTTGTTGAGCCACAGAGAGAGTTCCCATTCGAATCTTTGGATCAAAGGAGGCCCCTAGTTGCTCCAGCAGATCTTTGGCTTTGGCATGCATCTGATTCCACAACAGTCGCTTGGTCCGTTTACTAATAATTTCATGACCGATAAAGATGTTTTCAGTAACTGAAAGGTCTGGGTAACTGGTCACATGTTGATAAATTGCCGCTATTCCAAGCTTTTGTGAATCATTGGTTCCTTGGATAGTTACTGGCTTCCCATTGAAGAGCATCTCTCCCTCATCGGGAATATAGACTCCGGTAATAATCTTAATAAACGTCGATTTCCCTGCGCCATTTTCACCCATAATAGAATGAATTTCTCCTGGTCGCAGGTCAAAGCGGACATTATCTAAAGCCCGTACACCAGGAAATGTTTTAGAGACTCCACGTAGCTCTAAAATATAATTATCCACTCGCCCTCCCCATTTTTTTTAACAAATACGAAGAGATTTAATACGTAACAACATTGCCAGCTTTTCGATCTCGGAGGCAATATGACCAATGCCAATGGCACTATGATGGGCTGGCCCAGCCTTTGACCATTGATCTACAAAAGATCGCGCTCCAATGGGAAAACGGTAACGACTATTGGTATTGCCAATTTGCAATGTGGGGCCAGGCACTGATTCACCTTCAGCCACCAATAAGAACGAGCTCCCTTTAGGACCTTGCACATATGCCAGTAAGGTTACTGGCCCATGTTTCACGCTCATCTGGATCGATAATCCTTTACCCGGTTTGCCATGATAGACCGGTAACGGCACCAAGGCGACATCTCCTTCTGCAATCATAGGGTGCGCTGGCCCGTCATGCCCCCACAAGACCACGTCATCAATAAAGTCCATCGCGTAGAATTCTGCAAAAGAACCACCAGAACCAAAAAGGGAGAGTATTTTCATGGCAATAACATTTTTCACTTCACATTCGCCAGCAATGGGAACATTTTTAGCAGTCAATAAAGTATTGCCGGCAATTACTGAGGTGACGATATTCTCATGCTCATTCCCGTCGGTTCCTTCATAATAATAGGCCATCGCACCGAGACGATGGGTCTCTACTAGAGCATCTAGAGCACAGGAAGTTTGGGCTGCTCGTTGCAATTCAACACTATCGCACTCTGGATCAACCTGAAAAGCGCGCGCAAATTCTTCAATTTTAGCTTGCGTCTCCGTTTCAGCGATACCAACTCGTAAGCGGGCCAGCTCATCCATTTCCAGCAATTCAAAATGGCTACCAAAGACTGTTGCCGCTCGAGTAACATCGGTGTACACATCGAGCATCCCACAATAGTAGTGTCCTAAAATACCAAAACGAGTCCCTTTCAACTCTGCTTTTACCTTAATTGCGGCAATCCACCCATCAATCTCTTGCCAAGCTTGTGGATCATCTAACCAGCCGGTAACAATTTCGTACCTGATATCGGCATTATTAAAGACATGGGCAATTTCAGGAACACTACAAGATTGACAGTGAGCAAGCCACTCTC
>JAQVOO010000031.1:14056-16671 GCA_028702575.1 Sphaerochaetaceae bacterium | reverse complement strand
AAAAACCGGCCTCCCTCATTCCTAGGATTAACCGGCTTTTCTTAATTGTAGCAAATACATCTACTAACGTCCTTGGGGTGTAATGCAGAAAAGAAATGCCTTAAGGCCAATTACAAAGGATTTCAGGCTTCAATTGGCTAAAAAACAATGATTCGGGTTTTTAGCTGAGAGCTATTTCAAATAGATTTTTATGAATAAGCTTTTTTGGTTTCCACAGTATACAAAATAACAGTCATTTTGATTACTAGAGTGTACAAAACAACCTCATATTTGGTTGTTGTAGTATACAAATATTAAAATTGTGATATACTATTAGTTATGGAAAAACTATTTGAACAATACCGAAGGCTGATTGGATATACTGAACTCAAGTTTACCAGAAGCCTCGAGAAACAGATATCTTGGGACGCAAGACTTATTGGAATAAAGGGATCTCGTGGTACAGGTAAAACAACGCTTCTTCTTCAATATATAAAAAAGACTTTTGCTGCTAATCTGAACATAGCTTTGTATGTAAGTCTGGATAATCTATGGTTCTTCAAAAATACCTTGTCCGACCTTGCAGATTTTTTTGTAAAACATGGTGGAACCTATTTGTTTTTGGATGAAGTACATAAATATCCTTCTTGGGCCAGGGAAATCAAAAACCTCTATGATGGTTATCCAGAACTACATATTGTCTTTACAGGATCTTCACTTCTCGAAATTTCTTCTGCTAGAGTTGATCTGAGCAGGAGAGCCTTGGTGTATGATCTGCCAGGGTTATCCTTTCGAGAATTCCTAGAAATTAAGACAAACAAAAAATTTCCTGTTCTTGAATTTCAGGACATCTTGGAAAACCATGTGAAGCTTGCAGAGGATATTGTCAAGGAAACCAAACCGTTGGCATTCTTTGGTGATTACCTGCGTTATGGATATTATCCCTATTTTCTTGAAGGAGAAGAGGACTACGCCCAGCGGCTTGGAGAAACCATCCTCATGATTTTGGAGCAAGAGCTACCATTGTTGAAAATGATTGAACCAGCCTATGTCCCAAAAATCAAACAATTGCTAGCCATAATTTCCCAATCAGTTCCCTTTGTTCCCAACATTTCAAAGTTGAGTGAACGAATAGGCATAAACCGACAAACATTCCTTACCTACCTGCAGTATCTCCAGCAGGCAAAGCTAATTCAGCTCCTCTATAAAGAAGGAAGTGGCATCAGTATTTTGCAACGTCCCGACAAGATTTTTCTTGATAACACGAATCTTATGGTTCTTTTGGGAGAAAACTATCCTAATATAGGCAATCTCAGAGAAACCTTCCTCGCAAACCAGCTGAGCAAGAAACACTCAATTCGGCACTCAGAGAAAAGTGATTTCCTTGTAGATAATATCTACACTATTGAAGTGGGAGGAAAAAACAAGAACAAGAAGCAACTGGATGGTATTCCTCGTGTGTATATAGCCGCTGATGATATTGAATTTGGATTTGGAAACAAAATTCCTCTTTGGCTGTTCGGATACATGTATTGATATTTCGCTTGTCAACGTATTGCAATCGTAGCAAATGAGTTATGCACAAATCAAGGTTTTAAATCACTTATCCAAGCTATAACTGATATCAATTATTTTATGCATTATTGCCTGACTGCATTTACTCCAGCTATACAAGCAAGAGCTTCTGGAACTACATTCAAGGAAATATCTGGTACGGAGTTTGCAAAAACGCTCGTACCTATTCCCCCATTAGCTGAACAACATCGCATTGTACAAAAGATTGAAGACCTTATCCTTTCGTTAAAGTTTATGTAAAGCTCAGATCCTCCCTATAAGTAAGTAGAAAGCCGATCTCCCCATTCCTAGGAATAACCGGCTTTTCTTAATTTTATCAATTTCATCTACTAAATATGCCGAAGACGAGACTTGAACTCGTACGCCCTAATCGAGCAAGGGATTTTAAGTCCCTTGTGTCTACCTATTCCACCACTTCGGCCCACCGATATACTATCGAGACAAAAGTATTTCGTCAACCAAGAAATAACAAATAAAAAAAATATATCGATAAAAATAGCTTGACAAAGTTTTCTTAACGTAGTCTAATAAAAACGTAAAGTTAGCAAGAGCTAACTGTTGACTAAATCGACTGTTTTGGGAGCACATATATGCCATTAACGTTTATTCGCGTGGGCCAATCGGCCTCAATCAAAGCTATACTGGGGAAAGATGCCACAAAAAAATTCCTTGGTAGCTTAGGATTTACTGCTGGAGAATCAGTTACTGTGGTTGCTAAAAATGGGGGGAATTTAATTCTATGCATTAAAGATTCTCGCATTGCTCTTGATTGCTCGATGGCACAACGAATTCAAGTCTGAATTACAAACACTAGCAGGAGTTACTTATGACACTAGCAGATGCACGTCCCGGAGACACGGTAACCGTGCGCAAAGTTGCAGGTAAAGGGCCCACAATGCGGCGAATTATGGATATGGGCATTACAAAAGGATGCTCAATAAATATTCGGAAAATAGCGCCGCTCGGAGACCCCATGGAAGTTACCGTACGTGGTTACGAATTATCACTTCGTAAAGCAGACGCATCTACTATTCTCGTTGAGAAATAATATATTTTTAGCA
>JAQVOO010000031.1:0-13956 GCA_028702575.1 Sphaerochaetaceae bacterium | reverse complement strand
GGCCAGAAGGCAACCTTCTCTGCTCCAGTGGAAGACGCCTTACAACAAATAGGAGTTTTAATAGAAGGCATGGTCCCCCCGGCAACACAACGCTGGTTTACCATAAAACTATTCGAACATGATGAAAAAGTCTTCCAAAGGCTCCACCTATCTCACGAAACTGCCCACCAAATTGCTACGATTATTGAATCGGTTGAAGCACTCATGGATGATAGTTCTGAAAGTTTAATTACCAATGACCGCTATGAATATTTAACTTTAATTGCCAATAATTGTCACACCCGTTCTCGTAAAGAGGGAACCCTCTCAACTAGTGATAAAATTGACCGCGTCCTCACCAACCGCTGGCTAGCGTTGCCTATCTTCTTTGCCATTATGTGGGTTGTCTACTTCATCGCCATCCAAAGTGTCGGTGATTTTTTTATTGGAGGAATTGAGTGGCTATTTGGCGATCTAATAGGAGTTAACCTAGCCCTGTTTTTAACATCGATAGGAACCTCAACTTGGTTGATAGGATTAATCGTTGACGGAATAATTGCCGGAGTCGGATCCGTTTTGACCTTTGTGCCCCAAATGATGATCCTCTTCTTCTTCCTGGCCTTTATGGAAGATTGTGGTTACATGGCTCGGGTAGCATTTATCATGGACCGAATTTTTAGAAAATTTGGACTCAGCGGAAAATCATTTATTCCGATGCTTATAGGAACCGGCTGTTCAGTACCAGCGATTATGGCCAGTCGGACCATTGAAAATCAACGAGACCGGCGCATGACCATTATACTCACTCCATTTATCCCCTGTGGCGCAAAACTACCAGTATTTGCCCTCCTAGTCGGTGCCTTCTTCCCGAACAGTGCCTGGGTGGCCTCATCGATGTATGCTGTTGGAATCTTAGGGGTAATAATCTCGGGTATTCTGTTAAAGAAAACGAGAGCTTTTGCAGGAGACCCCGCCCCATTTGTTATGGAACTACCAACCTACCACTTACCCCGCGCCAAAGGAGTATTAATCCATATGTGGGACCGAGGTAAACAATTTATAAAAAAAGCTGGTACCATCATAGCGGTTGCTTCCGCCGTAATCTGGATTTTACAATCTACAAGTTGGTCTTTCCAGCTAGTGGAGACCCAAGCAAGTATTCTTGCCTCAATCGGACGCTTCATTGCTCCAATTTTTGCTCCACTTGGATTTGGCTCTTGGGAAGTTACCGTAGCTACCCTCACAGGATTACTGGCTAAAGAGACTATCGTAGCAACCTTTGGCATTGTCTTGGGATTAGGGTCCGTCGTTGAAGGAGACCCAAGTCTAGTGGCAAATATTGGTGCCTTTTTCACGCCCCTCAGTGCCTATGCTTTTATGATCTTTACCGTTTTTGCGGTTCCTTGCGTAGCGGCTATTGGAGCCACTCGCCGCGAGATGCAAAGTGCACGCTGGACCTGGACTGCAATTTTATTCCAATTCGGAGTAGCTTATATCGCAGCCTTACTGGTATTCCAAATTGGAAGACTCTTTATCTGATTAAACCAAGGAGGTTTAACACATGGCTAATATTATTGTTGGCAGTATCGTATTTGGTATTTTAGCATTCATTATTATAAAAACAATTCGGGTGAAACGCACCACTGGGGGGTTGTGCCAGATGAGTTGTAAAACGTGTCCCTATGCCTGTGACAAACAGGATTAAGCATAACTTACTGTAAAAGGGGAGCATCTTGAAGGGTGCTCCTCTTTTACATTAAGATGGAACAGGAGAGATGGAGGAGATAGATGTTGGACCAGAATGACTTGCTAGCTTTTGAAGAGAACCTACCCTTTTGGAATAAACTAAACGCAGAAGAGCGGGAGATCCTCGAGCAAGGTACCATTCGTTTTACCCATGCCAAAGGAACTATCGTCCATGAAGATCGCCATAAATGTACGGGACTTTTGTTAGTAGTTTCAGGTCAACTTCGCATCTATATCATTAGCGAGACAGGCAAGGAAATTACTCTCTATCGCCTATTTGAACGTGATGTGTGCGTCTTGTCCGCCTCATGCATGATTCGCAATATTTCTTTTGATGTCCACATTCAAGCTGAGAAAGAGACCACCATGCTCCGCATCACGACTGAATCCTATCAACAAGTGGGCCTGCTTAATACCGATGTAAAAGATTTCACCAACGAGTTGGTCTCTTCTCGCTTTAGTGATGTGATGTGGGTTGTTGAACAGGTTGTCTTTATGAGCTTTGATCGCAGATTGGCCATCCACCTATTAGAACGAGCTGCTATTGCTGGCAGTGACTCTTTCGCTATTACTCACGAAGCTATCGCCCGTGACCTAGGCTCCGCCCGAGAAGTTGTAACACGGATGCTGAGCCGCTTCCAAGAAGATCAATTAGTTCGCCTTTCTCGCGGAGGAATTACCTTAGTGGACCGTACTGGTTTGTACGATCTCACATAAAGGTATTTGCAAGCAATTAGATTCCGAGCATTTGGCGTAACTTAGATTCGTTACGTACACCTACTTCCTTGTTCAGGATCTCTCCATTCTTAAAGGTAATCATAGTCGGAATACTCATCACCTGATACTCAAACGCTAAGTTCTGTTCAGTATCAACATCAACTTTACAAATTTTAGCTTTACCAGCTTCTAAATCTTTAGAAAATGCATCAAGTATTTCACCTTGGATGCGGCACGGTCCACACCAAGCTGCCCAAAAATCGACAAGTACGGGAACATCTGACTCTAATACTTCTTTAGCAAAGTTTTGCTCTGTTACATGGGTTATCATCGAGTGACTCCTTCATTCTTATTTTAATCTTTTGCAATATAGTGGTTCTCTCAATTCTTGTCTGTGACAAAGTCACCACATCAATTAAAATATTCAGATTGACATAAACAGGAATTATTCCTATTATAAAAACATGAGGTAACACCTCACCGAATAATCGGTAATCTAATTTTTACAAGGAGTCTCTATTATGGAAGAAATCAAAAGAAATCCAATGCCTCTGATTGGCGAACCTGCACCAGCGTTTACCGCGGTTACTACGCAAGGAGTTATTAACTTTCCTGAGGACTACAAAGACAAATGGGTTATTCTGTTCTCGCACCCAGCTGACTTTACCCCAGTCTGTACTACAGAATTTATGACTTTTGCCTCGATGCAAGATGAGTTCAAAGCCTTAAATACAGAGCTGATTGGGCTTTCAATCGATTCTCTCTATGCCCATATCGCTTGGCTACGAAAAATTCAAGAGCTGGAATGGAAAGGAATGAAAAATGTAGAAGTAACTTTCCCATTGATTGAAGATATCAAGATGGAAGTCGCTAACAAGTATGGTATGGTGCAACCTGCAGCTTCTAACACCCAAGCCGTTCGGGCTGTATTTGTGATTGATCCCAAGGGTATGGTAAGAACAATCCTTTACTACCCACTCTCAATGGGACGTAACTTTGATGAAATAAAACGCATTATCCTCGCCTTACAGAAAGCCGATGCGGATAATGTTGCCACTCCAGCCGACTGGAGACCAGGTGACGACACCATTGTCCCTACCGCCGGATCCTGCGGTACAGCAAAAGAGCGCATGGAAAGCAAAGATGATGACACCTACTGCCTTGATTGGTTTATGTGTTTCAAGCGTGAAAAAAAATAAATAACTTTGTTATGACAGGCCCGATCTTTGAATCGGGCCTTTTTTATCCCCTTGTACGAGAGGCAAAACCACATTAGGATAGCCTCATGCATGATCTTATTGACTCACATTTTCATCTCGTAGCATTACAGAAAAAAGGAATCGACCTTAAAGATTTATTAGGCGACCTCTTTCACCAGGGTTTTGCCGGTGGTATAGATATTGGAATTGCAGCTGATGATATTGGCAAGCGTCTTAGACTCATAAAAGATTACCCCTTAATAAAATCTGCCGCTGGAATTGGCCCTTGGGGGGCTGAAGGGCAAGAACCAATCCATCTTATCGTCCAGCGATTTTATGACCTCATGCAAAACTACCAGGTTGACTGTATTGGAGAAATCGGTCTCGATTTCCATTGGAATTATGGCACTCCAGCCCGTCAGCGCTCCCTTTGTATAGCCCAGATGGAGTTAGCGACGAGTTACCAAATCCCCGTGATAATTCACACACGTACGGCTGATGCAGCTACAATCGATTTGTTACAAACAGTCGCTCTCCCCCACTCGGGAATTCTCCATTGTTTTTCATCAACGTGGGATTTAGCCCAAATTGTCCTTGATAAAGGACTCTATATTTCGTTTGCGGGTCCCATTACCTATAAAAGCAATGTCCAACTACGCCAAGTGTTGGCAAAAGTGCCATTAGAACGGCTCTTATTGGAAACCGACAGCCCGTTTCTTTCACCTGAACCTTATCGGGGAAAAATTAATACACCGCTGAGGATGGTTGAAATTTATAATGAAGCTGCCAGAATTAAAAACCTATCAGTAACAGAATTAGCCCAACAGATTAAAACCAATTTTTCCACGCTGTTTTGTATGAACGATAACTCCTAATTAACGGTAACTGTTGGGAAACTTGATCACTCCCTTCTTGTAATAAAGGCAATATCGATTGGTAGACATCATCAAAAACAACCCCTTCTAGGTGCTTTCTCTCAATCAGAGGAGCATAGAGGTCATCAACAATCCAACGCACTCCGCTTTCGGCTTCATGAGCTAGAAATTGAGCAAAATTGGCAAGGTAAGGAACAACGATAAGCAGTGCACCACTAGCATTGATAGTATGCATGGTGGCTCGAGCTTGCCCGGCTGTTGTTGTACTCAACGCTACTTCATCTAAAACTCCCCCCTTAAAATTGGCAGAGAAAAGTTTAGCACTCTCTTGTGCTTTTTTGTCGGTAGCACTATAAAGCAACACAGTAGGTAACGGCGTTTTATTGGCAAGTTTAGATACTGCACGGGCAGCTTCGCTCCAACCATGATCTTGTTGTGTTTTGACAAGCACATAATCGAAGCCGAGAGCTTTTCCCATACCAACCGTTCTAATTGAACTCTCTTTTGGTGGTAATAAGAGCACATCCTCTTTTAGAGCAAAGGTGATTAGAGGAGAGCACACTAGTAGTTCGGTCCTTTTACGTAGAGATTTTTGGATTGATTCGACCAATAAGTCGCTCTTGCCAATCTGTAGCAAAGGTATTGTCTCTACTCGAAACGTCCATCCTTGCTGGGCAAATTTCCATTGTAAAGTAAAGCGCTCCTTACCTTTAAACGTAGGGGAATGGGTAATAAACAGTACTTCTTGTCGAAATGGAGTATAGAGCCAATAGCCAATTAAAAGTACACAAACCAAAACAGAGAGGATGATTATAAGAAGAACTTGGCTCGCTCGTGTTGGCATGCACCTACTGTAACAACCCTAATCACCACAGTCAATCTCTTGGAGTAAGGTTGACCAACGGAGCCCAAAAGAAGTACATTTAAGCTGATATAGACAAAAATTTTATAAAGGAGTGAAAATCCAAATGACTTCATACAAAGATCTTGGATTGGTAAACACCAAAGAGATGTTCGCTAAAGCAATTGAGGGTGGGTATGCGATTCCTGCTTACAACTTTAACAACATGGAACAATTACAAGCTATTATCCAAGCCTGTGTCGAAACTAAATCGCCGGTAATTATGCAGGTATCGAAAGGTGCTCGTGATTATGCAAACATTAATCTATTGCGCAATATGGCCAAAGGAGCCTCTGAATACGCTAAAGAATTAGGGTATGAAATCCCTATTGCATTGCACTTAGACCATGGCGATTCTTTTGAAACATGCAAAGATTGTATTGAAAATGGTTTTTCTTCAGTCATGATTGATGGCTCACATTTGCCCTATGAAGAAAATGTAGCTCTTACTAAAAAAGTTGTCGACTTTGCACACGCCCATGGCGTTACCGTTGAAGGTGAATTAGGTGTCTTAGCCGGTATCGAGGATGATGTTGTAGCAGAATTTTCAACCTATACCCAACCCGAAGAAGTTGTTGACTTTGTCAGTAAAACCGGAGTTGATTCTTTAGCAATTTCGATTGGAACCAGTCATGGTGCCAATAAATTTACACCAGATCAATGCACTCGCAACGCAGAAGGCGTTTTAATTCCTCCTCCATTACGTTTTGACATTTTAAAAGAGATTGAAAAGGAGCTCCCAGGCTTCCCCATTGTCTTGCATGGTTCATCTTCTGTGCCACAAGAATATGTAAAGATGATCAATGAATTTGGTGGACACCTTAAGGATTCTGTAGGAATTCCTGAAGAGGAATTACGCACAGCAGCCCAATCCGCAGTCTGTAAGATTAATATCGACAGTGACGGAAGACTGGCTATGACAGCTTATATTCGAAAAACTCTGCAAGAGAAACCTGAAGAGTTTGACCCTCGTAAATATCTTGGTCCAGCACGAGCAGCTCTTAAAGAGATGTATATGCACAAGAATAAAAATGTATTAGGGTCTGCTGGCAAGGCTTGAAGACCAACACTTTCTCTAAACAGGAGGTCTCCCCTTTGACGAGTGTGGGGACCTTGTGTTATAGTTTAAGCAGTAGGGGTCCTGCCCCCTATTAATTTATTATTGCGGTTTCGTTGAGACAAAAGGAGAACGATTGGCTACAAAAGATTTAAGGATCAACCGACAGATCCGAGCAAGAGAGGTATTCGTAATAGATGCCGAAGGTAATCAGAAAGGTGTTATGAATGCCTTTGCCGCCATAGAACTTGCAGAGCAAGCGGGAATGGATCTGGTAGAGGTTTCGCCGAATGCAAACCCGCCGGTATGTAAGATTCTCGACTATGGAAAATATCGTTACGAACAAGAGAAACGTAACCGAGAAGCTAAGAAAAATCAGACAGTTATTAAACTGAAAGAGATTCGCATGCAGCCTAAAATTGAACGCCATGATATGGAATTCAAAACTAAAGCGATTGCAGAATTTCTTGAAGCTGGTAATAAAGTCAAGATCTCGGTACGCTTCAGAGGCAGAGAACTCGCTCACACAGAGTTGGGAAAAGTTGTCTTAGATAAAATCCTACAGATATTGACCGAACGAGAAGTATCCTTTAATCTTGATCGACCAGCAATGATGGAAGGGAGAATGATGAGTCTCATCATTAGCCCGGCCAAAACAAAGAAGTAACAAAGCATCCCGTTGGGATGATAATATTTAGCTGTTCCAGGGGGGTCTTGTTCCTTGTGAACGCAAAAGAGGTAATTATGCCAAAAATGAAAACAAGAAAAGCCGCTGCTAAGCGGTACAAAGTGACTGCTACCGGCAAAGTCCGCTATAAAAAGCAGGGCTCTCGGCACATTCTCACCAAGAAAAGTACCAAACGTAAACGAAATCTTCGTAAGATTGGTGTTTTAAGCGATGTGGAAGCTAAGAAAGTTAGAGTCTTGCTCCCGTACAATTTTTAAGGGAGGATTGACGTATGCCAAGAGCAATAGATGGAACAAAACATAAGGATCGCAGAAAGAAGATTCTCGATCAGGCTAAAGGGTACTGGGGACGAAGAAGTACTAACTATCGAACAGCCAAAGATGCTGTAGCAAAAGCAGGGCAATACGCTTATCGCGATCGTCGTCGAAAGAAACGAGATTTTCGCTCATTGTGGATCACCCGAATTTCGGCTGCTGTTCAAGCTGAGGGGCTTAACTACTCTCAGTTTATGCATGGCCTAAAGCTTGCCAATATTGAAATAAACCGTAAAGTTTTATCGAATATGGCAATTGAAGATAAGGCTGCTTTTTCGCAGCTGGTTACTCAAGTAAAAACAGTTTTACAGTAAATCTTGCAGGAGGTGTTCAAGATGACAACTCTCGATAAAGTCCAATTGTTAGAACAGCGTATTATTAAAGCCACAGTTCTGATTCGGAACCTTGAAAAGAAAATTGAGGAATTGAATGATGAAGTGGATGTACTTTCAGTTCACAACGAAGAGTTACAGAAATATGCCGATAACTTCAGTGCAGATAGCAAGCTGATCGAAGAGAGTATCAACAATGCCCTCGACCATCTTGGGACCATTGAAGGACTTGATGATATTGAAATCCTGGATTCACTTTCTGATGACCTTGAAGTTGCGGACCAGTTCACTGGTGGTACTGGGCAAGCTATCGACGAGGTTTCGCTCGATGATTTGATATAATTAAGTTTGAATAAGCAAATCATACGGAAACGGAACCAGAGATGGTTCCGTTTTGTTTGTTACTATGCTAGCATTGAGATGAGATTATTTGGGCCTGCGGTGTTTGGGAAGAGACAATTCTCTTGGCTCAAACTACACGATTGGGAATCGGTATAGCTGGGTTGAATTGATCCTGGGGAGGTTCGCCTCCTTTTTAAGGAACAGAATGTCCAGCACCAAGTTTCCCCCTTGAACCTTAGGTTCAAGAGATTAATCGGACCAGCACTGCGGGCCCTCTTTTTATAAGGAATTATTATTGATGAAAGAATCTGCTGATTTACACGATGTTGTGTTCATCTTGCTTCCTGATCCTTTAGATCAAGAAATTGACGGTTTCACGTTTGACCCCTCAATTTTGCTTCCCGTCCAAATTGCCGATGGAAGTTCTACAATTGATCCCTCAACAGGCATTCAAATTGAAATGATTGCAGCAGGGCTCATCAAAATTGTCGCTCATGCTCCTTCACACGAACATACCCTTTACTACCGCGCTCTTTTACGAGCCCTACAACCCGATATTGTTAAAGAATTGCAGTTAGCGGCAATCGCCAAAGCCAATAATCAAGAACTTGATTTTGCCGAAGAATTATTTTTAGCAGCAAGCTATCTCAATCCCGACATTCCTGAAATGTTTGTTAACCTATCTGTTTTGTATGGGCAAAAGGCCCGCTTGGCCATGGATCAAGATGATCAAGAGTTATACGATAGTGCAATTGAAAAACAAGTCAATATTTTGCGACGGGGATTAGAGCACCACCCTCTCTCTGAATTATTACTCTCTGAATTTGGTATGTTGAATTTATTTTTAGGCAATGATGAGATTGCGGCAACCTATCTAAATCAATATCTGAGCATTGCTAGGGATGGAGAAAAGAAAGAATTGATTGAAAAGAGAGTTAAAGAAATTAATGAACGCCTCGAAAATGATCAAACTTTACATGCGGCCTTTGATGAAATGCAGTTGGGTAATGAAGAACAAGCCTTGCGTCTTATCGAAACTTTTATTGCTAACAACAAGGATATCTGGTCGGGTTGGTTCATTAAAGGCTGGGCTCATCGGCGCCTTGGTGATTTTGCTTCAGCTCAAAAGGCTTTTTTAACCTGCCTAGAACTCGGTGAAAAAAATGCCGATATTTATAATGAATTATCTATATGTGCCTTGGAGCTTGGCAATGAAGAGCTCTCAAAAGATTATTTGGAAATTGCATTAGAGCTGGATGAAGATAATGTAAAATTGTTGAGCAACCTAGCCTATTTACATATCCGTAGTGAAGAATTTAACCGCGCTCATGAACTATTACTCCGTGGGCAAGCTATCGACCCCAACGATCCGGCAATTAAGCACCTCCAAAGCCAATTGGGAATTGAAGAGGATGATAATGTCATCGACGGTTAAGCAGCACCATGTTACCTGTACCTCTGAAGAAGAAACCAAAGAGGTTGGACGCCAGTTAGGGAAAATTGCCACCTCTGGTACCGTAGTTTCTCTTCGGGGCCCATTGGGAGCAGGCAAAACGATTATCGCCAAAGGCATAGCCGAGGCACTGGGGATAACAGAAGCTATTGTTAGTCCAACATTTACCTTGGTGCAAGAATATGAGGGACGCCTTCCCATGCACCATCTTGATCTTTACCGTATTGATGGAATCGAAGACTTTGAAGGAATAGGTGGTGAAGAACTATTATATTCAGCGGGTATCACCGTCATTGAATGGAGTGAAAAAATCGAAGAACTTCTTCCTTCTGAAACAATCCGCGTTACATTGCAGATTCAAAAAGATGGTAGTCGAGAAATTGCTATTGAGGGAGCTGTACTATGAATGTGTTAGCCATAGAGACTTCCACAGATATCTTGCACTTAGCCCTACAGGCCGAGCAAAATTATATTGCCCAGACCAAGACCATTGGGCGACATTTCAGTGAAGAATTGATCGTACGCATTCATACGATCTGTAGTGAAGGAAAGATCAGATTACAAGATCTAGATTTATTAGTCTGTGCTAGAGGGCCCGGTTCATTCACGGGATTACGCGTTGGTATGGCTACCGCCAAAGGAATCGCTTTGGCAGCTTCAATTCCTATGGTGAGCATAAGCACCCTGGAAATATTGCAATTTCCACTCCAACATACTTCTATGCCTCTTCTTTGTATCCTTGATGCTAAAAAGAAGCGCTATTATTGTGCTCTCTTTAGCCATGGTGAAAGGTTGAGCCCAGATTTGGATGCTACTGTATCAACCATTATTGAAAAGGTTGCCCCCTACCCCGAAATTCTTGTTACTGGTCCAGAAGCAACAAAAGTTATTTCAAAGCTTCGTGATGAAGTCACTAAACGTACTATACAGACAAAATTTTATCTTGACCCCTTGCAATATCGCGATTATGGAGAATCTATGATATTATTAGGTAAAAATTTGTTTATGGCCCAAGGGCCAGACGCTCCTAATTCAGGCCCAACCTATATCCGAAAGAGCGATGCTGAAGTATCTTTAGAAGTACATAATGCAAAAACACAAACAGAAGAGGTCAGTCATGAGTGAAAATAAGAAACAACCCGATATCATTATAATCGGAGGTGGCGCCGCCGGCTTATCAGCTGCGCAGTATGCAGCACGTGCTGGGCTCTCAGCACATGTCTTTGAAGAAATGGCTCCGGGTGGGTTGCTGTTAATTATTGATGAACTGGAAAACTACCCTGGCTTCGACACCCCTATAAGTGGTTTCGAATTATCCGATAAGTTTGCCCAACAAGCCGAAAAGTTTGGTGCAGTAATTCATTACGGTACTGTCGAATCTGTAACCCGTACCGAGAAGGACTCTTTTACAGTAGTAACGAGCGACGGGACCTTTACCGTTCCAGCTGTAATATTGGCCACCGGTGCAAAACGGCGTGAGCTTGGAGTTCCGGGAGAACAAGAATATCAGGGGAAAGGAGTTTCCTACTGTGCCACCTGTGATGGCCCGTTTTTTAAAGCAAAACGGATGTTAGTTGTAGGAGGAGGTGACTCCGCATGTGGAGAATCACTGTTCCTCTCTAAATTAAGTGGTGATATTGTCATTGTCCACCGTAAAGATCGTTTTAGAGCCCAAAGAAGTATCGCTGGTATGGTAGAGCACGATGATCATATTGAAACCCGTTTTATGCACACAGTGAATCGCATCATTGGAGATGGCAAGAAAATAACCGCTGTATCCTTACACGATAACGCCACAAACCGCGATTATGAAGAACCTTTCGATGCCGTCTTCATCTTCATCGGGTCCGATCCCCGTACAAAACTAGTTCCCTATGCTGAAGTGGATGAAGCTGGATATATCGTAACTGATGAATTAATGCGCACTAGTGTTCCTGGACTCTTTGCTGTAGGAGATGTACGCAACACCCCCTTTAGGCAGGTTGTTACAGCTGCATCAGATGGTGCCATTGCAGCTCACGCAGCGGCTGAATATATTGATGAACTACGTGGTCAAGCTTACGTATAAACGCTTTGCATGCACCTTTTTTCCTAGATAGGTTTTTATTACCTAAAAATAATGTAAGTGTAAGCTAATTATCGCTTTTTAGAGCCTGCGTAAAATATATTGAGGAATTACTGTAAATAGAACCACTTTTAGAAGTTTTTTCCTACTCTCAACTCAATGTGGCTAACGAATTCCCTTGACTACTCAACTACAACAATGGTGTAATTGAGATATGAAGATAATGATGGTCTCCAGTGAGGCAGTACCTTTTTCTAAATCGGGAGGACTGGCTGATGTCGCTTCATCTCTATCGATTGCGTTATCAGTATTAGATAATGATGTGCGGCTAGTTATTCCCAATTATGGTTCAACCGATGACTCTCTTTTTACAACCTTGCCCCAAGCAACTGAGATTATGATTGGCGGCAAGTTCGAAAAGGTCCGTTTTAAACAATTAGCATACCAAGGTATTACCGTATACTTAATTGATCATCCTTGGTTTTCCAAGCGGAGAGGGATCTATGGAGATACTTCCTATACTCCGTATGGTGACAACTTATTGCGATACACTCTGTTTGCCAAAGCCTCTTTAGCGCTCTGTAAAGAATTGGATTGGGTTCCTCAGATTCTCCACTGCCATGATTGGACCGCTGGCTTCCTCCCCTCTCTGGCCAAAGAAGATTCTGAAAACACTTTTAATAAGACCACAGTAGTCTTTACCATCCATAATTTAGCGTATCAGGGGGTTTATCCCCGCTTAGATCTCTTGTTAACAGCGCTCCCAATTAAAGCAACTTCGTTGGAGGGAAAAGGAGTAGACCAACGAGCCAATATGCTCAAAACAGCCCTCGAAGATGCTGATTTATTAACTACTGTAAGTCCTACTTATGCCCGCGAAATTCAACAAGAGGAACATGGATGTGGTCTCCACCGCTTATTAAAATCCCGAACAAAGGAACTTTTTGGTATTCTTAATGGCATTGACACCGAAGAGTGGAATCCTGAGAACGATAGGTTCCTGGACACCCACTTCTCAATTGAAGATCTGGGAGGAAAAGCGGTCCTCAAAGAGAAGATGCAAAAACGATTTGGTCTGCCCGTAGCTCCAAAGGTCCCAGTTATAGCCATGATCAGCCGTATTGCCGATCAAAAAGGATTTGTCGAGCTTTGCCAAGGGACTCCTTGTGCTCTAGAACAGATTGTAACTGATTTTCCCGTTCAAATTCTCATAATTGGTACCGGTGATAAAGCTTTAGAAGAAAAACTAACGATGTTAGCTGAATTGCACGATAATCTTTCTGTTAATCTCATTTTCAGTAATGAAGCAGCTCATCTTGTGGAAGCTGGTAGTGATTTCTTCCTCATGCCAAGCCGCTATGAGCCTTGCGGACTCAATCAAATGTATTCATTACGCTACGGAACCATTCCTATTGCACGACGCACGGGAGGGCTTGCAGATTCAATTATCGATTTAACTGAAGATGATGGCACTGGAATTTTATTTGAAACCATGTCTGGTGCGGCTATTTATAAGGCGGTAGAACGGGCTATCAACCTCTACGCCTCAGATTCGGCAACAATTTCAGCCATACGAAAGCGCGGTATGGCAGTCGATTTTTCTTGGATTAATTCGGCTGAGGAATACATGAACGTTTATAGACATACACAAAAGGGGTAATCAGAATGGGAAAAAAGAAAAAGGCGATTGCTATTGTATTGGGAGGAGGAAAAGGGACCCGGCTTTATCCTTTAACCAAAGATAGAGCTAAACCTGCTGTCCCGTTTGCCGGAAAATATCGGTTAGTAGACATCCCTATTTCGAATTGTATTAACAGTGGTATCAAACAAATATATATATTAACACAATTTAACTCAGCCTCACTGCACAACCATATTGCGAGCACGTATATTTTTGACACCTTTTCCAATGGATTCGTCGAAATATTGGCAGCTGAACAAACTTACCATACGAATGACTGGTATCAAGGTACGGCCGATGCAGTCCGTAAAAATATTAAGCACTTTGCTGACCAGGAAGCTGAGTATTATATTATTCTCTCCGGCGATCAGCTCTATCGCATGGATTATCAAGAGATGCTCAACACCCATATTGCTAGTGGAGCCGCCTTAACAATTGCAGCAAAAACAATCAGCCGGCAGGAGGCCACTGGGTTAGGTATAATTGGTGCCGATGAAAAAGGTATCATTAAGAAGTTTTATGAAAAACCAGCACCTGACCTCGATATTTCCGAATACCGAGTGTCGGCTAAACTGCTAAAAGAGAGCTTAAATCAAACCCCGAATGA
>JAQVOO010000186.1 GCA_028702575.1 Sphaerochaetaceae bacterium | reverse complement strand
ACTGACTCATGGGCTTCATTGTCCAATACGACATGGATCAAATTCTGAGGTTGCATTGTCCCGATGGTAGCGAGGCTTCCCATATGCATGAGAACAGCTCCATCGCCATCAAAGCACCAGATTGTCTTCTGTGGCTTCTGTAGGGCTATGGAGAGCGCAATGGAACTCGCATGACCCATGGAGCCAACAGTTAAAAAATCATGGCTCAGCATGGCCGGGTTAGTGTGCTTAACATGCTCAAATAATTCACGGGAAATTTTTCCAGTGGTCGCTACCACAAAATCTTTTGCCCCCAGAGCATCAGCAAGCGTACAAATGGCTACTTCTCTGGTAAGCACACCCTCATATTTAGTATAAGAACTCGTACTCTTTTCAAAGACCCCTTTTCTGACGACAAAAGCAACACTGCGTCCTTGAGCCAACTCTTTGGAAAATTTCCCAGAGAGTAATGAAGAGACCTCTTCAATGGTGCTCCTCTCCTGAAGCACACTATAGGTAATTCCTAAGGTATCTAACAAAGGAAGGGTTATAGCACCCTGTTTCACATGCTGGGGCTCATCATGGATACCAGGCTCTCCTCGCCAACCCACTATGTAAATCACAGGAATTGCATAGACGGCCGGATCGGTTAATGAGGTAATGGGATTAACTGCGTTCCCTAGCCCACTATTTTGCAAGTAGACTAGAGCAGTTTTTCCGGTAGCTAAATGGTAGCCGGCGGCAAGGCCGGCAGCATTGCCTTCATTGACGGCTACGATATGTTTTTTACTATTGAATCCGTAGCGGGTATAGACTTCCTCACATAAGCTCTTGAGCTGAGAGTCGGGGACCCCAGTTACAAAACCAACCCCATGGGACTCTAACACATCAAGAAATGCTGCTGGATTTATCATCTTAGTTTGCCTCGGGTATTAACGTGATAATATCTTTGATCGACATGCAATATTTCTCGCTGGCTTCTTTGCCCCTTCCGTGTTCAAGAATAGATTGGGCGGTGGCCTGCATAGCTGGGAAAGCACTCCGGATTAGGTGATTGGCATAGATGACTATATTCACACCATGCTTGGCTAATTCTTCTTCATAGACAGCAGAGAACGAAGAAGGAACAACCACAATCGGGACATTGGGAAACAATGCTATGAATCTATCGCAAAACTCAAATATCTCAGAAGGGTCTTCTTTTCTGCTATGAATCATGATTCCGTCTGCACCAGCTTGTACGTAGGCGCTCGTGCGCTTTATTGCATCGTCGAGTCCCTTATCTAGAATAAGGCTTTCGCAACGAGCAATAATCATAAAATCTTTAGTTTGTTGGGCATGCTTTCCAGCCCGAATCTTCTCACTGAAGTGTGCTATGGTATCTTGGTGTTGTTCGACATCGGTGCCAAATAAAGAATTCTTCTTCAGGCCCATCTTATCTTCAATAATAATCGCTGAGACTCCGATTCGTTCCAAAGTCTTGACGTTAAAGACAAAGTGCTCAAGCATACCTCCAGTATCACCATCTAAGATAATAGGCTTGGTGGTAACTTCCATAATTTCATTAATGGTATCGAGGCGTGAAGAGGTATCTACAAGTTCGATATCGGGTTTTCCTTTGGCTGTGGAGTCACAGAGAGAGGAGACCCAGATAGCATCAAAGGATGCGATCCTATCTTCTTTTACGACCCGAGTATTTTCCACAATGAGGCCGGTGAGTCCGTTATGGGCCTCAAGGACGCGCACTTGTTTCTTTACTTTCAGTAAATTAGCAAGTCTGCTTCGGCGAGTTTCAGTGAGGACCCCATGGGAGTCAATTTTGCCTTTGAGCTTTTCAATACTCACTCCTGCTGTATAAGGCACTTCGACGAGTTGTCCTCCCCATTCTTTTAAAATAGAGATTACCTTGGCTCTAATAACAGCCTGCAGTCCCACTCTCCAGTCATCACCATGGACAACATAGTCTGGTTTAAGGAGCCGAAGATTCTCTTCGTAATCCAAAGAACTCTGTACAAGAACATGGCTGACACCCTGTAGAGAGCCAATAATACTCATTCTCTCAGCACAATTCATAAGGGGATAGCGTTTGTATTCTGCAATTGCTTCGTCAGATAAGACGCCAACATAGAGTTCTCCAAGTTCAGCAGCCTTCTTGATAATATTAATATGGCCAACATGGATAATGTCAGCGCTCATCGCAACGTATACTTTTTTATTCTGGGACATTACCTTTCCTTCTTTAATACATTCTTCGCTCGCATTAAATCTTCCTGATTGTCGACTTCCATACAGAGTTTACCACGAACATCTAGTGGTTTGATATGCACGGTATCAGTAATGGTGTTTAAAGCATCTTCTGCGTAGACATTAGTTTTACCGGCTTCACAGAAACTATGAATGGCCTCTTGCCATAAAGACCAATCTGATTTAGTGAGTTTATAGAGAGGCTGACAGGCAACGCAGTCAGGACCAAATTCATGGATTCCGATCACCGAGACAAGGCCTTTGTCTATCCGTGCTTTGAAGTCTTTTTCAGGAAGAGCCAAGGTGCTATCTACCACCACAGTACTGCCCTCACTGGCAATGACTGATTTAAGGACAGGCTTGGAGAACACGAGGTCTCCATGCATGAGCAAGACGTCATCAGTAAAAGGAATTTCAGATAACTTATCGAGAGAAACAATATAATTGGTAGTAGCGAATACTTCGTTGTATACAAACTGAACAGACAAGTCAGGAAATCGAGAAGCTATGTACTCTTCGATGGAGGAGGCTAAGTAACCGGTGGTAATGATATATTCAGTAACACCACAGGCACTTAGCAGATCAAGCTGACGTGACAGGATGGTGACATCCTGATCTAGTTCAACTAAACACTTAGGATTATCTTTCGTGAGATTATGTAGGCGTGAGCCTTTACCTGAATTTAATAATATTGCGGTCATAGTATGTATATTCCAATAGTAGCATGTTTAGTTTTATCATAACTGGTTACTGTTATTCCTATCCAAAATTTCTGTTATTTCCCCCATATTGAAAGATTTCATCTGATACTGCAAGGCTAAATGATCATAGTGAGCTAATATTTCTTCAAGAATCTGGGAATTTTCTCCTATGTTCATAGCAAATTCATGCGGATGCCACCAAAGATGAAATACTTGAGAGTTTTTGGCAGCATAGGTCATAGAATCTTTTATTCTTTTTACTTTTAGCCCCTCTAGGCTTTTAAGCTTCTCTGAATAGGGTCGCAGAAAGCGACTTGAAGGAATATTATATATATCGAGCGTATCGCATGCTTGTAATGGGTAGGTATTATGGCCAAAGATATTTATATAACTATCAAGTAATCTCCCCATCCGTTGAAATAATACCTTAACGGCATGTGAGGAGCTACTAGCTGGCCGATTAATCCATATGTTCTCATTTCCTCGAAATGCTCGGATACCGAGCTCTTTCAGAACTTTTAAATAGTCTTGGTTGAACTGATTTCTAGGAAAGATTAAACTCTTTACATTTACTCCCCTACTCTTAGCAATACTGATGGCCTGACTTATATCATTTCTAAAATCTTCTACCGTTTGCCCCTCTTCAAGGCAATAATAGTGAGAATAGGTATGGGTTCCTATTTCTTGGCCCTGAGAAGCATGTTTTTGTATTAGAGCAATTAAATCGGGTGCAAATAAGTACTCTTCAGATATAGGTTGCATACTGTTAAGAAAATTATAGGGTGACAACTCTGCTTTCTTATAATTAGGCACGGTAAGGGGCATATGCAAAAGCAGTTCATCAATAGATTGCAAATAGATAAAGCCAACTGCAGCCCAAGTAGCATGTACACCATGTTTAGTAAAAAGCTCTAGCAATTTAGGTACTACTTGCCAAACAGCTCTAATATTGTGGCCATAGTCAGCTAGAGTCCATTTGTCTCTTACGCCCCAAAACAATTCAAAATCTAACGATATGGTAAATATACCAGCTGTTTCTTCCAAGATAACTACCTACTTTCCCCACACCACCCGATTCACATAATCGGTATAGGAGATAATAATCCTAAGGACCTTCTCTGATACATTAGGCATAGTATAATCAGCTACGGGTTGTATACTAGCTTGCTGTTGAGTCTCTAATATTTTTAACCCTTGCAGAATTCTCTCTTTTTGTAACCCCACCATCATAACCACAGCCTCTTCCATGGCCTC
>JAQVOO010000030.1 GCA_028702575.1 Sphaerochaetaceae bacterium | reverse complement strand
TCAGCTTGATAAACTTCGGGATCACTGCACTGTATTGACTGGTGGGATCCTGATTGGGCCCGAACACATTGAAATAGCGCAGCGCCACAGTCTCAAGACCATAGATCTGCGAAAAGATCTGGCAATAACGCTCCTGCGCGTATTTGGTAAGCGCGTAAGGTGATAAGGGATTCACCGGCATACTCTCCACCTTGGGCAGAGTCTCACTATTACCATAGATGGATGAGGATGAAGCGGTGATAACTCGCTTCACGCCAAATTCCTTCGCCGCTTCCAGTATGTTCAGCATGCCCAAGATATTCACATCATTGGAAGTAATGGGATCATTAATCGAGCGCGGCACCGAGGGCAAGGCCCCCTGATGCAGGATGTAATCCACACCCTTCACCGCGGATCTCACGATATGAAAACTGCGCAAGTCTCCCTCGATCATGGTCAGATTCTCATCCTTCATCAGAGGCAGGATGTTCTCCCGCTTCCCGGTGGCAAAATTATCCAGCACTACTACCTGCTGCCCTTGTTTGAGCAGCTCCGATACGATATTTGAGCCGATGAAGCCGGCCCCACCTGTTACTAAATATCTCATGTGTTTCCTTTGTCTCACGCAGATCACGCAGATTGCGCAGATTCAGTTTTCCAGTTTATTTCTTAGCTCTGTATTGGTTTTATCGTTGGCAATACGAACTATACTTTTAGCGATTGAATCTGAATTAAGGTTAACAAGGAAGCCCAAGGGTTTTTGCGTTAATTTGAGATAACTGATCAATTGTTTATGATGTACGGGCAAAAGCAGCTCAACAGACTTTAATTCCAATACAACTAAATCGTTTACCAGTATATCCAATCTTTGCTGTAGCCCTAACTCGATTCCCTTATACAATACTTGGAATACCACTTTACTTTCAGCTTTCAGCCCACGTTTTTTAAGCTCTATCATCAAAGCATGTTCATATATATAGATTCGAGTAAACCAAGTCCCAACTCATTATAAACATCAAAGATGGCTCCTCGTATCCGATAACTCAACTCATATAAGGTCATAATCTCATCTTTTAAATCTGCGTAATCTGCGCAATCTGCGTGAAACCACTTATCTCTTCCACTAAATCAATTCCCCGCTTCCAAACTTCCAAATCTTTAAAGCTCTTCATATCTCCATATCCTGAAAACGCTAAATCGCCAAAACGCTAAAACTTCCTCAATCTTTGTTTCATTATCATCCAGTAAATGGCTCAATACATCATTGAGTGCAATTTTTGCTTTACCGAATCTAATCTGAGATTCTAGTAAGGCATAGATACCTATTTCGACCCCAGCTTGTTGCAAGGACCTATTCTGGGCTTTAACGATGGGCGACATTTCGCCATCAAGGCGGTTTCCGCTGCTAAGTGATAGTATTTTCATATCGGATGTTTTCTATGGGTTGGAAAGTGGTTGTTTTACCTTTCACGGGAACTCGGCAACTATTGCTCTCTTCCAGTTACGCCGCAATATGACGCGTTGGTCAAACATTAGAACCAGCTGATACATATGTAGTTATACACGCTGCAGATTAGATGCTTAAATGGCATAAAACAAGCTCAGATCAAGGGAAAATAAGAGTAAAAAGTGAGGTCGTCAGTGTACATTATAGAGGGTACTTGTTTGCCACCTTAATTCCTCCTTAATTTAATAAGTGTGGATATAAGGAGGAAGGCAGGAAAGAGACTGGCGATATGGACCCATGAGCCTCGCACCCGCAAAAATAAGACCTGAACACTAAAACTACGATAAAAGGAGACAAAAATGAAAGTAAAGATGAAGAACTGCAGCCCCTGTTTAAGAGGGAAATTGGATGGACTGGTATATTACAGCAGCAAAAACACAAACAACGCCTACGCAAGACGTTATGTGAAGCCAAGGTTACAGAAGTAAATAAGAAGCTAGGCTTAGCTACCAAGCATCTATGCGCGATGAATGTGCCGGATGAGTTTATGAATGAGCTGAAACGGTATGTTCGGCCTTATAATGCGGACATATCAGAAGATGAGAAGCCAATACTAAGCAGCCATAAACTCTTGATCAAACTGATGTATGCTCAAGCTAAGGCATTGGGTATCGACATTTTGGTCTTGAATTGGGAAATGGTAGAAAGTCGAAACTTGCCCTGCAGGAGTGTTAAGAGTGCCATTGAGGCGGGGTTGTTGGCAGAGGTGAAAGGGATGTGAACTAAATATTAAACGATTTGCTGCCCTCCATCACTTAGCCAAGCCATGGATGGCAAGCCAATAGCATAAAGACTGCGCATCATCATAGGCATTTGATCCCTTTAACCCGCCTATGTTAAAGCTACAGTTTATCTTTTCCTGGGCCAGCATGTTTTGGAAGAGAGCAACAGTATCTTTGGTTGAAAAAGCATCTTTGTGGGCATTTTTCTCTCTCTGCAGCCTGGCCATCAGAATACGGAAGCCACCAAAGAAAGAGAGGGTATCTGCCATGGTGTATCCTCTCGCTGTTGGATAGTAAATCAAGGGCTTATAGTTTCTCTTCACCAAGGTGGCATAGAGGGTACCACTATTTATTTGCATGGCTTTGGTAGCAGGCTGAAAAGGGTATAGCTGGCCTGCATAAAAGGTGCTGAGCCAGGTCTTCACAAAATCATAATCTGTAAAGGGAGAATAACACAAAGCGTAGTCGTTATAACTACTGGCCTCGTTGCCAAAGTATCTGCGCAGATTTATCTCAAAACGAAAAGCGACAAATCTTTCTGATGCAGAGACATAGATAGAGAATTGATCTTTGAGCGAAACCATCCTGTATAATAGTTCGGACAACAGCTCTTTGTTATCATGATCGGGCAAAAATGCTTTCAAAAAGGTCTGTAGGCTCTTGTTCAGGTAATCCAGTTCAAAGTTAGATTCCAGACACTTTAGTGCTACTTGATTCAAAACTATGTTGCCTTTAGGCTTACCGACCTTGAACACTTGATCTCCAAAAATACCACTGATCTGATGCTGAGAATGCGCCCCCATCTGTTTAAGAGCATGAAGATAGTGGGTTCTTTTGTAGTTTCTGGTACCTGATGAGAGCTTGATCGTATCCTTGGCAGCAGCGATAAAGTCATTGTCCAGATAAGTATGATCCAAACCAAAGGGACGATAGCGGAAGGACTCCTTGCGACTGATGAGCTGGGGAATGGTGACGTCAGGTGCATCATTAGCACCGAATGAGTAACAATAAAGACGCTTTCTTGCTCGAGGAAGCAGGTAGGAAAGCACCACGCGGCTATCCCAACCTCCGGTGATAGAGCACGATAGAGCATCGTCCACTTGAGCGATGCGGGAAATGGCTGCCTTTAAACCTTGGTCAATAGCATCAATACTATGTTTTTTGCTGAGTGAATCTTTGCCATATTCTGATGTCATTTCCCAATACTTATCTGTAGCGACTTTGCCTTTTTCGACCTTAATCAGGCTGGCATTGGATAAAGTGCAAACACCCTGAACGTAGCTATGCTCGGAGATGACATAGCCAAAGTACAGATGCTCTATCAAGCTGGCAAGATCAGCTTGGGGCAACTGAATAAGACCGGAGTTTACTATGGAGCCAAGCTTGGAAGAAAAGATCAAGTATTCTGTACTTTGGCCATGATACATTGGATAGAAACCAAACCTATCATTTCCCAGAATACACTCCCGCTTATTTACATCATAGATAAACAGATTAAAGCTGCCTCGGAGGTGCTTAAACACCTCCTTGCCCAGCTTTATATACAGCTGGCCTACTCTGGCTAAAGCACTTGCACCTTTGGGAAAGTTCTCATCTTTCACCAACCCGGCAGCCGTCTGTTCGTCAATAAAACAAAAGCCATCCAAGGCACTGATGATGCCATGTTCTTGGTCGTAGTAAAAGTTGGCTTCCGGGCTTGATCTTGTTTGAGAAACAACCGAGATAAAAACATTTTCATCGTGGAAGGTCCTGTGTTCTTGGGTTACTTCCGCCTTAATGCCGGCTATCATCCGCTCAAAGATTGATGTATCCCTGATCAAGCCATCAGGATTTAGAGCTATTATACCTGAAATGCCTGCCATTTTTCAATTCCTTTTGTTATTTATTATATACATACAGAATGATAAAAAAAAAGGTGGGAGCTTATTGTTAAGTAAGGTATCAGCTACTATTTACCGGAGGCCAAGCTTATCGCTAAATCCAGCCGCAAGTCATAAGACTCATTGGTGTTAAATTTGCCTTCCTCAAACACCCAGGAACCATCTTGAAAAATATATCTACCTGCCCTGCCATCTACTTCTAAGATATGGTCCATTTTATGACCAAAAATTGCCTGAATTTCGTTAATAAGGTATCTGTCTCCATGTTCAAATACATCGAAAGCAGCAGAAACGATGCCGTGCTTTTCAGCTATATCTTTGATGCAAGTAAGTAGCCTTAAAGGCGGAATGGCATAGCCCAGGTTTTTGGCACCGCTGGCCTTATCCCCCACCTTATACTTTTTGTAAGCAAAATAGGATTCTCCAAAGCGGGCAACTCGCCATTCAAAGCTATGCTCGATATACTCCTGAAATATCACAAAATCCCTTTGTTTTTTACCAAAACCTTGGGCATAGTACTTCAGTTTCTTCTTGAAATAATCTGGACTGGCAATGGCTTTTTTAAGCCAGCTGTTGGGATTTCCCACCTTGGTATTGGGACCACTGCGTTTTTGAATCCCTTTTCCTCCAAATGCTTGTCTTACATACTTGGACGCACTCACCTGGTCCCGTATTATTTTCACTCCAGAACTGGCTGCTCCAATTGAGGTTTTGGCAACAATTGGATATTTGCATTGAAAGATAAAAGATCGGGCTTCATCTTTGTGGCTTATCACCCAAGTTTTGGGATGATCTATCTCGGCTATTTGTAAAAAAGCGGCGAGGCTCTTCTTATTTTCATATATAAAGCACTCAAAGAAGCTTGGGAAACAAGGGATTTTTAGTACACGACATATATGATACAATCTCTCATCGTATATGGCCTTGTATACTTCAAATCGTCCCGGGGGCCTCAATAGACACAGGTCGTAATTCCCGTTTTTGATCTTTTCTATGGCTCCGAGAGAACATAAATCTATCACATCGGCCTCTATACCTCTTTTTTGACAAGCCAGCAGCCACTTATCGCCACTTTCTATGTCTTCATTTCTTAAGATCGCCACTCTCATATCATTTTATCCTTTCATAACCTAAAGAAACTCAGTTGATAGCTTTGGGAAAAATTCTGATGATGTTGAAACTAGGGTTCTTCGTGCAGTAGTTCACAATCTCAGATGTAAAATCACCAAACAAAGTGCCACTGTGTATCTGATAGTGACTGACACCATTCCTCCAGCAATTCACATCCAAGAGCTGCACCTCTCCACTTTCTGCCACAGTAAAATCCAAAGCCAAGAGCCTGCCGTAATAGGATTTACTTGCTATCTTCTGAGCGGCAATCACTGCTTCTTTATAATATGGAGCAACTTCCATCTCACTAAAAACAATTCCATTGAAAGCTGGATATGCATTACCATTATTGTCATAAGCCAATTCAGACAGCCTTCCATCTCCATGAATGTAAAGAGATACGCCGCCCTGGTTGTCATGATCAAGATAAGAGCCCTTTTTGCCTATCCTTAGCAAGGTATGCAACACATTAATGGAGTCATCGACTACAGACCTATACACCAAAATTCTTAAGGTATTATTTGAACTGGGATTGAAGTCCTGATAAAATGAGTGCTGACGAACAGTTTCTTGGATCACAAAGTCATGTGAAAATGACCTTAAAAAGGAATCATTAAACTCAATTCTATCACACTTATAGCTCTTCGAATCACGCTTGAATAGAAATATCGACTGTCCGCCTCCTGAATCCAAAGAGGCTTTCAATATAAAGCTTTCCACCCCCTTCAATGCTTTCAGAACCCCTTCAAAGCCACCAATTCTCTGGTAATCCAAGTTATAATAATGTCCATTGATCCTACGCGCATATATCAAAGGATGGCTTACCTCTTTAAAAAACAACTCATAAAAGTTTTTATCCTTCAGGGTAGAGACCATTAACCTATGGTTCAAGGTGGGTTCAATAATCAGATAATACGGCCAGTGAGGCATATAGGTTTCGCTTGCAATCCCATTTACTGAAAAGAAATAATCAAACCACCCCAGATCACTTTTGTGAAGCCAGTGTGAGTTGTTGGATAGCACCTTTTCTCTAAGGGGGTGTGATTTTAGCGCATTTTTGGATTTCAAGTTATCCAACTTATCAGCCAAGTTTTTGCGATGATTTACATAGCTTCTGTAGCTATAGACTTTGGAAATCATGCTTTCAATTACATTCATTCAGTACACCTTATGGGTATATTTACTGCCACATCATCAGAGGACATGGTTAGTATTGATGTGCTTCTGCAGATCGTTCATGGTTCCTATCCACAACAGGCCTTCAGCTCGCTTTTGGGCACAGTATGCAAATATCTTGGGCATCAACAGGGTAAATGCTTCTTTACTTGATGCTGGATGAAACCACATATGAGCTAGCGTGTTGCGCTTAATAGCCTTATCAATTGACTTTTTAAAATAAACAAACTCTTCCTCTATTGTCCAGCCGGGATGAGGCAGGGCTATACATGGCCCAGTGGGACTAACCAGTAAACCTGAAGAATCACGATATGGATAGCCAAGCTCATATTTACCCACCCGTCTCCGGTATATTTTGATACCATGCTTTGCCAAAACGGGTAAGTTGCCCACTGTTCCGCCGGGGAAAGCGATAGACTTCAGTTCTAACCCCATTTTATCAGCCTCTCTCATGCAGGCGACGAGCTCATCATCCAAAACCTGAGGGGGACAGTTTTTATCTGAGCAGTCGATATGAGAAAAAGTGTGACATGCTATCTCATGCTTGATTTTGCTTGCCAATATCATTTTGATGAGATCAGGAGCATACCACTCGGGATCATCCTCCAGGGACGAATAAGGATCATGATCAAACCAGTCACCCTCGGTGAAACGCCAATGGTCATCCATATAGGGAAGCCTTGCCATCCAGTCATGATCACCTTTGCTGCATTTTTCTAAAAACAAATGCCCCACAGTAGCCCAAGTAATGGGAATATTGTAATCATCTGCACACTGCAGGATAATCGGGACGTTCGCCCTTTCGCTCCTGGCATATGCCATAGGATCCTTGGTGGTTTTTGAATAGCGAACCGCCCAAGCAAGTTCAAAATCAGCGGTAAAAATGACCCCTCCCCTTATCGACTTGGAAAACTTCTTCTCCGCCGGTATAGAATCTGGCAACACATAGGGAAAGGGCATGAACCGACCGAACTTACGTTTGATCAGTTTTTTTAACGGTTTAGTAATCTTTTGATTCATGATGCTGCAACACTATAGAAGCCTGATAGCAAGCATTAGTCTGTTATTGCCCACAAATTACCTGCTTGACAATTTTGTCATATTCGCTCAACATCCTGCTCACACTGAACCTGCTGTTGGCAATTTTATACGATTCATCTGCCATATCTTTTCTTAGGCATTCATCCTGCAAAAGTTTCTTGATAGCTTCATATAGCTGCTGAATGTTCTTATATTCAAATAGGATTGCATTTGAGCCCACGATCTCTGAGGTACCTCCTGTATCCGAAGCAATCACAGGGAGAGCCATGTACATTGCCTCCAAGATGGCATTAGAGCAACCTTCCCCTTTAGATGAGTGGATAAAGATATCAGCTTGGTTCAGATAGGTCTCAGGGTCGCTCACCCTGCCTAAAAGATTTATCACTTCGGAAAGCCCCAATTCCTTAATTCTTTGTTCCACCTCAATTCTCAGAGGCCCTTCACCTACAATAGAGTACTGGAACTTGAGACCATCATCTCTGATTTTTTTAAGAGCCTCTAACACGGTGAAGTAATCCTTAACCGGCACCAAATTGGCGATGGACAGCAGATTGAGCACTTTACTGGATCCTTCCTTGGACTCTTGTTTCCAATTAGCTTTATCAAACTTGGGATCAATACCGTTATAAAGCACGTAGCCCTTTTCAATCCCATTTGCCTTTAGACCCGCGTAGGAATTTGCTACCACATAGCGGGACCTCTGCAATAGCCATTTTCTAAAATGGCCATGAAATGACTCTTTGAAGATGCCATGGCGAATGCTGCCATTGACAACCTTAGTCCTTTTACCGCTAACGGCAAAGGATGCCAGAACATAAGGGAGTGGCGCCCAAGCGTAGATGAGATCCGGCTTTTGAACACGCAAGATAGACCTGATCTCAAACAGCCTACCGATGAACTTTTTACTTTTAAGGGTCTTTATCTTGTTGGGATCCTCCAAATAACCTGTAGCTCTATCATGAAAAGAACAGATGATATTTTGAGTCTCATCTGAATGATTCACGATGGTAGCTAACTGACGCTCTGCACCTCCACGACCTAAGGAAGTAATGAGATGGATGATGGTAGGTTTTCTCATATAAAATGAGCCATGATAATTAAAACGAGCCATGATAATAGAGAGATAATGCTTGTATAGAAAATTGCAGGTTATCGCTTACATCTTTGCATTCTTATAGGGCGAGTCGAGATCTATATGGGGTTGCTTAATATCTGGCATATTCAAGGCGTCAACCAGCTCAAGATATTCAGGGATGTACGATCCATCATGCCATTTCAATTGTAAATCCCAGTATCCTGTTGAGAACTCAGGATAATCCCCATATGTGTAGCTCATCTCTATAAGGGATGGTTCGTGATTCTCATCATAGATAAAGTCATAGGCCATAGATTGAAATCCAAGTTTTTGTGAAATCGCAAAGCCTATTTCAACAAATCTCATATCGATTTTTTCCCTGCTCATATCATAGTGGTTACTGCCGCTTGCTCTAAAATCATTCTTCCTTACAAACCTCCTAAAAGCAAAAGCGCGAGACCCAACTATCGTAACACGTGTGTCCCACGCATTGTCAGGCAGATACTTCTGGAAGTACACATAGTTTTTATGTCTTGTGTAGTTTGAGTATCCCGATATTCCAAGGAGCAATCTACGATAAAAGGGCTTTGTTAGATATTTTGCAATTTTTGTAGTGTCGTAGTTAAACGCTTTGAATTTATTGGGTAAATCAAAGTAATGTGGGTGTATCCCAGAGCTAAATGCCTTTTCAATTAGACCTTTGGCCTGTTTGAATTTCGTAATCTTTTTTACATTTACTGATCCAGCGCCACCCTTCAGTTTAAATATTACCGGGTAGTTTGTTCGCGTTGCCCATTCAAGAGCTTTGGCTCGATCCCAAAATATATATGATTCAATCACAGGGTATCCCATACTGTGCAATAGATAATATTGCTTGACCTTGTCGTCATAGTGCCATACTGTATTATAATCTGGGAAGCACCTAACTCCCAAAAACTTGTTGATGACGGGTATAATTTGAGCTGCAAGTGCCAGATCATCATCTGTCTGGGCTATCTTGGCCATAAAGACATCAATTCTCTTTACATCATTCCAAAAACCAGGGTCATTTATATCAAGATCAATGTATGGTATGTCATTATGATCAAGTATTTGTTTATAGACATCCAACATAGAACGAACCGTACCCCTAAAAGGCTTAAGTATCCCTACCAACATTCTTTTTCTCCTCTTGTATTCTGATGGTGGTAATTAATTTGTAACGGTGAGATTCGCATCTAATCAGGTTCAGAAGAGATGCGTCTGTTCTTTTTCTTATGTAGTTTGGCAACAAGCCAAATCTTATCATCAGCCTCATTATTCTGGGCGGTCGCAATATGCCCATCATAGTCTTGGTTATCAGAGATTGGCATAATGCGTCCCATTTAGAAGCTAAAACTTCCGGATTCGCTATCACTTGGTTTAATGGCACTATTGTGCCCTTAAACTCTTCATCTTTAACAAAGTCTATGACACCTGTTTCCATGCAATAACGGGTCATAAAGAAATCAACTTTAAGCCTATCTTCTATATTAATAGCAGCCACTAAGCCTTTATACCAGCTATCGCTATTGCCGGCTTCAGGGAAAAAGAAGTTTCCCAAACTGTAGGCTATAGGCTTGCCCTTATATTCTTCATATCCAGACACAATATGTGAATGATGACAAATTACACAGTCTGCACCAATATCAATCATGAATCTTGCATACTTTTGCATCTCTGGAGTTGGGTAAGGATATAATTCCACTCCGCCATGAAACTGAATGATGACAAAGTCTGACACATGCTTAGCTTGATGAATATGAGAAAATTGAATTGCAGGATCAAGCGCATTAGCGGCCACTCCACACCTCAGGTCTGTAGAAAACTCATTTTCCGTAAAACTAAGCAGACTAACCCTTTTGTTGTTTATCTCAATGAGCTCGTATTCTTTCCCATATTCACCGGTTAGGCCAAAGTGGATAATGCCCACATCATCCAATGCTTCACAGGTATCTTCAATACCCTCGTGAGTATAATCTAAGATGTGGTTATTGGCAAGGCTGCAAATGCTGATTCCAAGCTCTTTCATCAATGCTACACTATTTGGTGGAGCTTTTAGATGGGGCCCGGATTTTACGATTTTTTGCTCAGATTCTGTTATGGGGCATTCTAAATTTACAGCACGAAACTGAGCTTGCTCCATTAACCTCTTTAGCTCCGGCCCAACCCTTAGTTTAGAATTGGCTCCTGCGTTATAAGGGCAAAAATCACCAAATAATAGTATGTCAATACTCGATAATTGCTCTAAGTCTGAATGAATTGTCATTTTCTAAGTGATTCCTTCTTAAGATTATGAAACCCCATGTCTCCTAAACCCAAAAAATACATTACTGCCTCCCTAAGGATGGGTAGTAAATCCCCGATCCATAAAGGATCCTCAAGGATCTGATCCTGCTCGAGTTTTCCGACAGGGCAGAAATCGCCCAATACATTAATTCTGATACTCACTATTGTCACTCCTGGTTAAACAAAGATATCTCATGAGAAAGCCTCCCAAATGTGCTCTCCAGCGAATAATGTGCTTCGGCAAATGATCGCGCAGATTTCGATAGATAATTGTATTTGTCTGAGTCTCTGAGAATATCCATCACTCGATTAATAATCCCCTCATCTGTATCTACGATGAAGCCTTGTTGACCATGCTCCATTCCGGTACTCTGAAGGGCATTTGTAGTGCCAACAATAGGTATTCCCAATGCCAATACTTCGACAACTCGTCCTCGGAACCCGGATCCAGTCTCCAAGGGCAATACAAGGCATTTAGTGCGAGCTAAGTACTCTCTGGGATCGTCTACGTAACCGGTTATCACAATATCGGGGGGAGTCTCTCTCGAATACAAATCAAGCGGAAGTGAATTACCAATGACATATAGCTTTAGATGCTGAACATGCTCCTTCAAACGCAGATAAATGTTTGTTAGTAAACGATTCAGCGCTTTGCGATTGAACTGATTTGATAATGATCCATAAAAACAAATGGTAGTTTCAGGTTCCTCGGCATTTCTATAATCCATGTAGCCGGATAAGCCCTGTTTTTTCACCGTAACATTTATTCTCAGCTTTGAGTTCCAATCCTAAATTATTCGCTTCTGTTTGTCTGAATTGACAATCAACAAGTCACAAAGCTCAAAATACTGCCTTTGTTTTTTCATGCCATACTTAAACTCAGTTGGATCTAATTGAAACTACAGTCGTGACAGGCAAATCGTGGGTCAATACAATAACAATCGCCCCAAAAACTCCCTTAACTTCATGCCCCCTGCCAAATATCGAGAAAATTATGAAAACAATATCGATAACAAATGTGTCACTTTACAAGTGGTGTAAAAATTGAAACAGGGTCAAGTCCATTCATCACTCAAGGTACCGTCAAAAGCAACTAATCCAGTCAACTGTGAAGGAGACTTCGTTCATTCATTTAAAAGATTTTGGGCTAAGTGATTCTTTATGTAAAGAATAGAACCCCTTATCACTTATACCCAGATGATATTTAATTGCTTCCTGATAGTATCCGTATTGCATAAATACATTCATAAAGGGCTTCAGAAGCACCTTAATCAGCACTATTGAAGCTGGGTTCTCCTTACGATAAACAGACCGATTTGAGTATATGATATATATGGTGTACACTAGCATAAAATATTTTGTTAAACTAAAGACCAAGGATACCATGAATGAAAGAGAAAGAACAGCAGTCCTAATAATTTGCCTCTTTGAGGCCCTTTTAGCTCTATCAAAATAGGCGTTATCGCCATCAAGTTTTGATAACTGGAAAAGTGATTTGCCAGTTAGAGAGGATCTTTTCAAAAAGCTGTAGACATTTCCAAAGCCATCAGTATGAAATCCCATAGTTATCTCAGTACACCATATCTTATATCCTGCATTAATAAACCGAAAACCCATTTCAGATTCTTGTCCCCTAATGATGCGTTCATCATAGCCATTGATACTAAGCAAAGCATGTTTTTTATAAGTCGCACCTGTTGAAGTAAATATCGTGAAGCCTTCTTTACGAGAAAGCCCGCTATCAGCAAGACGGTTTATCTTGTTTAGTGGACCCTTTCCGACCTCAATGTGTAATCCAGTAACAGCTTGAACATGCTTTTCTTCAAAGATTGATACTACTCTTCTAAGATAGTCCTTGTCAATCGCCATGTCCCCATCAATAAAATGGACAATATCATGCTTGGCTTCCATCAAGCCTCTGTTGCGGTTCCGCCCAGCACTTGGATATCTATCTTCCAAGAAGCATTTATCTGTATAATTCCGAGCTATACTCAAAGAATCATCACTAGAACCACTATCAACGTAGATAACTTCAATCCTATGCATTGGATAGTTCATACTTTTAATGGCGGTGAAAGTCTTATCTAGGTTATCGGCCTCATTATAGCCGATAACTACAATCGAAACAAAGGGATATTCATCACGGGCTTTATCCTTCCCACAATCATTCATAATCGCTCCAAATCGTTAAATAAACTCAACAACTTCCTCGAAGTGTTTATATCTAAACACTGCAAAACGTTCATGCCCGGCTTCTCATTGACCTCGACAATTACCGGACCATCTTGGGTTATGGCAACATCCCAGCCTAGCAGCACATTTGTGTAAAACAACCTGTGCGCAGAAAGGCACATATCTCTAGCTTCTCGTATGAACGGTATTGGATAACCTTCAAAGATTATTTTGCTGTCAGGATGTTTTTCATATAACCCAGGTCCTTCATGCCATGGGCTTCTCAAACCGTACTTCTTTAAACATTGCTTCCTAAAATCAATCCCCACATAAATTGACCCTTCGCTCCAACTATCAGTACTTGCATTGTTAGTTGCAAACCCCTGAAAACCTCCTATCAAAACATAGTCTCTGCCATTGTATGCTGTTACAATTCTAAGTACATTTAAAGCACTAGCATTAATGGCTTTTATCTTTTTATGTGCGGTGTATTTCTTCTGTATTATCCATATACCATTGCTTAGTCTCATTCTTAAATCTTCGAATTCTGTCTCCAGTCCATTTATGTATAAACGAGAATTGCGATTATTTAAAAAAAGTACTCCCTCACTAGCTTCAAGTATTGTATTTTTCACTACAAGTTCGTCGCCCATTGATAGAATTTCCACAATATCACAGACTCCTTGTTGAGGCAATAATAACTCTCCTCTTACTACGACACCCAAGTCTGCTAACGTCGGATAACCATTCCCTCTTAGTATTGAACCAGCATAAAATTTATCCTTTGTAACAATATCGTAAGCAATATCTCCGCATATCGCACTCTTTGTTAGTTTGCCTTCGGCTCTTTTTTTTCGATCATTTATTCTATTTTTGCCCACAAAATCAAGGGACTTTACTTCTTTTTTTTCATATCCTAGCGCATAGTAAAGGGTACAGAACTCTCCTTCACGAAAGTATAGTGTTGCAAGATCACAAAATACTCTCGTCCACTTCTTTCTCTCACCTTCGTAATAATGTTTCGTTCTCCCCGAGCTGTATCTATGAAACTTCTTAAGCAAACTAAGAAGTTTTTTTAATTTATCAATCATAGCAATGACCTATATGGAGCTGCTTAGGAATGTCCCGATCAATAGTATTTTTGTCGATACGTTTTCTTCTATAGGTACTAAGTAGCCCAGAAATGATAAAGTAATCTGCATTCCCTATTAGTGTTCCAGCAAAAAAAGATGCGACAAACAAAACTATCCATGAAAGTGCTATTGCCTGAGCCCCATAATTTGCACTGGGCTTATAAAATATCCAACGAATAGCTTTTAGCACTTCTAGCAACATGATAAAGTAAACGACTAATCCAGTAACCCCATACTCAACCATGATTTCCAGAAATGTGTTGTGAGGATATATTCTCCCAGTTTGCTCATAGTACCCTCGAAATCCATACCCAAAGATTGGTTTCTTTAAGAATAAACTGAGGCTTCTGGAGTAATCGCTATATCTCTCGTACTCCCTATAGTTCTCAAGATCTTTAAACCTATCAATAACAGAAAACTGCTCCAAATTGTACGCAAATACAATGACTAGCAACAACACTAGAAAAAGAATCGGCCGTAAGCTTCGCTGAATTCTAATCCCGAATTGAAGCCAGAACATTAACGCTATTGCCAATCCGATAATCGTTGCTCGCTGCGAACTCAACAAGATTAAAAAAAGAGAAACTACAAGGGCAACTCCGGAAACAATTCTTGTGATCAGCTTTTTGTTGTTGTAGTATTGCAAAGTTGCGCAAATGCAGCAGATTGCTCCAATTCTCGAAAGATAGATTGAGTTAACACCCAATTCTTGTATCGTCGTTCTGTCTTTCATTACTACTAGAGATGTATCGCTAAATCCGAAAAAAATAGCGAAGGAAATTAGTGTTAACAATACAAAGTGAATTGGAAATTCATTATACGCTGCTTCTGTGTCATAATTCATTATGAACAGAGACATTGGCAACAATGTATAAGTTATCATATTCCTAACAATCATAAGTTTGTCGCTAACGTTTGTGTAGGAAAATGCAATTGATAATAAACCCATTGCGAGAAACAAACAGTATCCCAAGAAGATACGACTATGCCTCAATCTTGTCAAGGACTGAGACAATCTCTTGTTATTGATAATTTGCAAAACAACAAGTACCCCTAGTAGTGAATACCTCGTTAGCATTGTGCTAAGGTTTATACCACTACTTACATACAGAATACTGATTACAATCATAAAGAAACCAGCAAAAAGAATTAATACATTATGTCTATGGTAACTCCATATAGCTAGTACAATCATTAGGATTAGAAGTACTACCCTCGCTTCCAATTAGCCCCCCCGAGAATAGTGCTTAGGACGATTCAGATGTGCTATCATTTATGTTATAATCTCCATTAGTGTCTTTAGGCGAATTGATTTCATCAACTCATATCTTGTTCTCATTCTGTTAATGTTCGACTGTTTGATATCTTCAGGTAAAGACTCGAGGAGGCGATGATTACCACTGATCAATTCATCAAGATCGAATATGCACACTCCATCGTCGATGTACATCCGATACATCGGGTTAGTTGATGGCATTATTACTCTTTTTCCCATTTTTAGCACTGCGGATATGTTCCCTTCAGCACATGGAATATATTTCTGCCCAAAAACAAATACATCACATTGCGACAGTAACTTCATATAATCAGGATACTCCATAAAATCTAGGATTGGCTCAAAATATTGACCAAATAATGATTGCCCCATCCGTAGTACATGATCAATATATTTTGTATTTCCGTAGGACAGTGGTGTGACTACCCGGAAATTAGTGTCGTTGATATCCAATATTTTTCTTATAGCCATAAACACCTGCTCATGGTTAAGAAATGTTCCATCTCCTGAATGCCCCACACAAACTCTTAACTCCTTATTGACTTCATCGGCATATCCACCTACATCGTTATATAGTTCTGAGGTATGGTATGCATGGTACAAAAATTGTGCATTAAATACCGAGTAGAGTTCTCTGATAGCATCTACCTCAAATTCATTCCAGTTAAGAGCATAGTCGACGTTTTCCAGAGCTTGACAGATAATTCTGTATTTGTGTCTGTATCTGATTCTGGCTCGGATGTTTTTTAAAATATTGGTACACGATTCTAATGACACAACAAAATCCTTGTCATTATCATGTATCTGGCTATGATTTGCCCACAATGGCTTAGTCATTATATTAGCTAATCCTGCTATTGCGTAGTTATCTCCCTGCCACAATCTCCAATAAATTAGGCATCTACCCTTTGATTTTCCTGCATGAGCTAGAAAAGATATCCTAGCAGTGTCAGCAAGATTGTGAAATATCGCTTTATCGTAATCCGACAAGCGTATCTTGAACAGATCTTCTTCTCCTCCTATCACAGAGTTAGGATATGGCTTCATAGCTTTATAGTCATGTTCCTTACTTCTAAAGATAAAGTATATATTGTTGTCTACCAAATTTTTATCTATAATAACTTTACTCATATCATCATAAAACTTATTATCTTTCAGTATATGGATGTTCATTTAACTACTGCTCCTTTTGACATCGCATGATTATCTTCATCTCAAATAGTCTGGAAGCAACGAAATCATCTAGAAACAAACAACCTGTGGCATTGCGATTATGCAAGAAAATGTATCAAAAAAAATCATAAGCCCTAAAGAAACTTGTCCAGCTTCTCATATCCCGACACTTTCTCCAGATATCCGGCCTCCACTGCTGCTGCAACAGATTTGCAGGGTAGATTCTGATCAAGAACTCCTTCACGGGTCAAGGTCGCAAAATCGATCTCGGTATACTGCTTTTTCAGAGCGCGCATAATCTTCATATAGACATTCGGCCAGGTGCTCATTGCTCTGCCCTGGCGAC
>JAQVOO010000185.1 GCA_028702575.1 Sphaerochaetaceae bacterium | reverse complement strand
GCTTGGCCAATAAGAATTACCGCTCTCTAATAAGAGTATAGGGGGAAACTCCTCATAAAGTCAAAATGAACCGTAAAAAATAGTGGCAATAGTATTTCATTGACGATTTAGACTCCTTGTATTACCTTTAGACTTACAACAACAGGAGTATAAAGTGGCAAAAAACAAGGGTCTAGTTTTCCTTCGATACGTTGTGCTTTTTGCAATTGTGGGAGGAATCATGTATGTCATTTTCCACTATACGACGAGAAGTACACCTGTCGTCCAGGAACCAACTCCACCGGTAATCATAGCCCAACCAACACGTAAAAATCTCTCTTTGAGCATCACGGTACAAGGTTATGTTGAAGCCCGTAATACCGTCGCTGTACTCCCTTTGGTCAACGGAACAATAGTGGAAACAAATTTGAAGGTTGGCCATACAGTAGAACAAGGAGAACTGTTAGCCCAGATAGAAGATACTCCTTATCGCCAACAATCCCTCCAAGCACAGGCTGCTCAGATAGTGGCCCAAACTACATTTGACCGCATCCAACGATTATATAAAAGCGGGGCTGTTTCTGAGCAAAGCTTTGAGGAGGCACGCGCCCAAATGGACGCCAGTGCAGCCCAATGGGAATTAGCAAAATTTAATCTCGACAATGCCCGCATTGTGGCCCCCATCAATGGGACTATTCTTAAATCCTTTGCGGGAAAAGGGAATCTAGCCCATCTACAACAACCTATTGCACTGTTGGCCGATCTTGATGACCTGATTGTCCGTTTAGCTATACCTGAGCGTTATTATGATCGTATTCAGGATCAGGAATCTGAATTGCAAGCTTCTCTCGTAAAACAGAGTACAACTGGACAAACTACCAGGGTCAAGGTAATCGTCGAGTCGGTGGCCCCCTACGTTGATCCAGCTTCCCGCACCTTTGAAGTTGTGTGCCGTATTGTCCAAGAAGAACCAATTTTCATCCCCGGTATGCTGGCAAAAATAGAGCTTATATATAAAGATATTCCCTCTCAACTATTATTACGACAGGCAGATCGGACAACTGATGGCTCCTTCTATGTCTATGACGACGAAACTTCTCAAGCAATTTGGGTTGTAATAGAACCTACTGCGGAAAATGATCAATACATCGCCCTGCCCCAAGACTACCACCAAACGTGGTTCATTGTTGATGGTCACCATACCCTCATCGATGGCCAAAAAGTTAGTGTAACAGGCGAGCGGGAGGATTAATGTTTTGAAAATTTCCCATTTTTCAGTAAACCACCCCACCATTATTGGTATGCTAATGATTGTTCTGATTGCCTTTGGAGCCTTCGCTTTTTTTGGACTGAATCAGGAATTTATGGGAGATATATCCTTACCTACAGTTGAAGTACTAGCAATTTACCCTGGTGCAGGAGCTGAGGATGTCGAACGTGATGTCACTAACATACTTGAACAAAACTTTGTCACATTGCCCAATTTCAAAGGAATTGATTCGGTAAGTAGTAATAGTTTCAGTTGGGTTACGATCACCTTTCAGGATGACGTAGATCCTTACAGTATGCTTGATGAGATTCGTAACCGCATACGTCAACTTTCCAACGACCTCCCCGATACTTTGCAAGGAGAACCGGTCGCCATCGTAGGTAGTGCCACCATGCTTCCCATCTACATGGTTAGCGTCGCTGGCGGAAACGATATGGGACACTTGAGCACCTATGTCGAAGATACGTTAGTTCCTCGTCTGACCCGCATTCCTGGTGTAGCCGAAGTACAAATTGCGGGGAATAATAAACTAGAGATGCACGTTACGCTCCGTACAGATGATCTTTATGCTCGTAACATTCCAGTTATTCAGGTGTATCAAGCATTGCAGTATGCCAACCTACGCATCCCCATTGGATCGGCTGACTGGCATGGAAATTCAGTAAATTTACGCTACGATGGAGGGCTCTCGAGCGCTGAGGAATTAGCAAATCTCCCCATTGGGGCGACCGAAGAGGGCAATATCCTGCGCTTAAGTGATGTAGCAACAATTTCCTTGACCTATCCGGAACAAGAAGTGCTGGTAGATGCCAACGGAGAACCGCGTTTAGTAGTAACAGTAACAAAACGAACAGACGGGAACACTCTTAATATAGTCAAAGAGATTCAGAAGGTCCTCAGGCAAACTTCACAGGAAACACACGATGCAATAACGTTTAACGTCCTTAGTGATGATAGTCGAAATGTCAAAGATTCTCTTTCGACTGTAGCCCGTTCAGGTCTAGTTGGTATGCTTATGGCAATCGTAGTGATGTTTCTCTTCCTCAATGATTCAAGAGCAACGCTCACCATTGCCCTTTCGATTCCTTTGAGTATTCTCTTTACCTTTATTGGGATGCGAATTGCTGGAGTAACCATCAACCTTATGAGTTTATCGGGGATGGTTGTTGCGCTAGGAATAGTGGTAGATGGTTCAATTGTTATGCTGGAACAGATTATGCGCATCCACCAAGGGGGAGAGTCATCCGCTGAAGAGGCCATCAAACTAGGAGCCGATCAGGTAGGAACCCCTATTTTAGCTTCAGTAACCACCACGGTCGCAGTCTTTATCCCTTTAGCATTGCTATCGGGGATTATTGGATCGATTTTGCGCGATGTGGCCCTCACCCTTATTCTTTCGCTCAGCGCTTCTCTTTTGGTGGCTTTGGTCGTGGTTCCTTTTATTTTACACATTGTGTTACGCGTACCTAGAAAAGAGAAGCGACCCTCTTATTTCAATCGGATGATTAGTGCCCTAGAAAAGCGCTATCACCAGGCCCTCAATTGGAGTATTTCTGCTAGAAAATTCATCCTAATTACCGCCCTAATCGCTTTAGGGATTGTCGTGATCATGGCAGGTCTGTTGGGTGTCACCTTTATCCCCTCCACCGATAATGGTGATTTCACTATCGACCTTGAATTCCCACAAGGGTACTCACTCCAAAAAAGTCGTGAAAAAGCACTCTATGCCCAACAACTGGTTTCGGAGGCAGTCAGTGAGATTGAATCGATTGTTGTGTTTTCAGGTCAAAGTTCTGGTTACGGCTTCTCTGCCCCTAATGCCGCGAATATAAAAGTGGTGTTGGTGCCGATAAAAGAGCGAAAAAGGAGCGTCCATGACATAATACAGCAAGTACAACACCTCCTTTCGGAATCTCTTGTGGATACCAAAGTTACTACTGCTAACGGGGGTTTTGATGCCTTAGTCGGCTTTGTCTCTGGCGGCGGGGGCTACGGGCTAAAATTGAAGGGCGACGATATGCAATTACTCCACGAAAATGCTGAACGAATCCGCCAATTTCTAGCTACCGATCCAGATGTGTTATCGGCTTCAATAGATACCTCCTACGATAGTAATACGTTAATTATGGACATGTCACATGAATTAATGTCCAATTTAGGTATCCAAAGCACTGAGGCCGGACTGACAGCATCTATCTTATTCCAAGGCCTCGATAGCGGTACATTAGTTACCGATTCAGGAACAAGATTCACCATCCGTCTCGAATCAGATTTGGCTCATCTGCCGATTGATTCAAACACCCTCCTTTTTGCACAAGTACCCTCTGCGTCAGGGACTCTAATCTCTTTTGCTTCATTAGCAACGTTGCGTGCAGAAAGGGCAATTGCCCCCATTACCCACAGTGATCGTCAAAAGACGGTTACTGTTTCGGCAATCTTAGTCAGCGAAGACACTGCAAAAGTGTCGCAACGAGTCCAAGCCTATCTTGAAGAGAACCCACTTTCTCCTAGTATTACATCAGCCTCGGGAGGTTTAGTTGAACTTATCGGTGATGCAGTAGGTCCCATGGTGACTGCTCTTCTTGTAGCTATTTTCTTAGTCTACACTGTTATGGTGATCCAGTTCGAACGCTTTCGCCAACCGTTAATCATTATGGCTTCGATCCCATTTTGCCTTATTGGTGTTGTACTAGGTCTCTTATTATTTGGCTCATCTCTTTCCCTTATTAGTGTGATGGCCATCATCGCCTTAGGGGGCATGGTAGTCAACAATGGTATTATCTTAATTGATTCAATCAATAGTTTGCGAGAAGAGCAAAAAGTTGCTCCTAATTTAGATGCAGCGATGAAACAATTACGCACCTGTATTTGTGAAGGTGGGGCCAGCCGTATGCGACCTATCTTAATGACTACATTAACTACCATGCTCGGGGTTGTTCCGATAGCGATTGCTTCAGGTGAAGGCTCGGCTATCTATGCCCCTTTAGGGCAAGCCATTGCAGGAGGGATGCATTTTTGGCTGTGATC
>JAQVOO010000184.1 GCA_028702575.1 Sphaerochaetaceae bacterium | reverse complement strand
CAGTTGCCATAATTGGCCGTCCATCATCTGGAAAATCGACTTTAATAAACACTATTTGTGAACGGAAGGTTTCAATTACCGCCGTCACCCCGCAAACAACGAGAAATATAATTCGCGGTATTTTTACCGACCAAAGAGGTCAACTTATCTTAACCGATACACCGGGTTTTCAGATGAGTGAACAAAAAATGAATCTCCGCTTGCAAGAGACCACGCGTTCTTCCTTTAAAGATTCAGATCTCATTTTATATGTAGTTGATGCTAAACGGAGTGCAGGCCCTGAAGAGCTCGCTATTATCAGCATGTTACAAAAAACCAAAATTCCCATTGTCATCGCTCTTAATAAGAAAGATATTGCCAAACCCAATGAAATTGCTGAAGCCCGAGCCTTCTTGACCTCTTATTTGCCAACTACTCCTATTATAGAACTTTCAGCCAAAGATGATACAAATGTTGATGAGGTCCTCATAGAGTTGTTTAAATTGGCCCCAGAGGGCGAGCTTCTCTATCCTGAAGATACCTATACAGACCAGCCGATTGAGTTTCGCATAGCAGAAATTATTCGTGAAAAAGCTATTTCCATGGTAACGGAAGAGATTCCACATGCCATTTATGTTGAAGTAGCCGATCTTGAGTATTCAGAAGAGGCCCAATCTATTTGGGTGCGTGCTTTCATCATTGTTGAGCGAGACACCCAAAAAGGGATCGTAGTAGGTCGTGGCGGGGAAGGAATCAAGAAAATTAGGCAGGCTTCATTTAAAGAGATCCGTCGATTATTTCCAGGAAAGACTTTGCAGTTGGACCTTCGGGTGAAGGCCCAACCTAAATGGAGAAAGAATCAAATTATACTCGATAGGATTCTTTAAAGGTATTTTGCTAGAATCGAGAGAATCTTCTCCTTGCCACAAGTTTTAATGAATCCAGCTAGTTTTGGTCCCCGTTCTTTATCAATTAAGATTGTGTAAATCTCTTTAAAGAATTCAGGTGGTGCTATTTCATAGCGGTGCGCTATGGCATAAATTTCTTCACTCAGTTGTTTTTCATCGTACTCTTCAAGTTTTACCACAGCATTGTGTAAATCAGTCACCGCTTTTTTAGAAACTGCACTCAGTTCTAGAAGAGGGTCATCTGCACCTCGGAGAACCCATCTAAAGTCTTCAGGGGAATAGGTGGTAATCCAGTTCCAAGCACACACGCAACGCTGTCGAAGTCGTTCTATTTGACCAGGGGTCACATCTCCAAGACTTTCGATAACGGCTTCAGTGTCTCCACTATTAATCTGTAAAAGGTTGCACAAATGGCGAAATGGTATTTGATAAGAGATCTCGGTTGGAATCTCTTTAACCTGCGATAGTTCATAAATGCGTCTTTCTTTGGCTTCGCGTTTTTCATTGACTTTATGTACCCCGAAGTAGATTCGCTCAGTGGTGTCGTAATCCTCGTAGATCTTCAATACGTCAAGATCGAAGGAGATGGCAAATTCAGTATTCGGCCGCGTTCCAACAAATAAATAGCGGGTAACTTCAGGTGTATAGACCTCAAGGACATCTGGTAAGCTCACCACTTCACCGGTAGAAGAGGAGATCTTCCCTCCCCGCCCTTTAATGCTAATAAAGTCGTATTGGAAGGAAACTGGGGCTTTTGATCCAAAGACCTCTACAATGTGTTTGGAGGTATCGAAAGAGCCCCCTTCACTGTGGTGGTCTTTACCAGCTGGTTCAAAATCAACATCTTCATAGGCCCAACGCATGGGCCAGTCAATGCGCCACGGTAGCTTTGCAGCACTCGTTGTCCGTAAATCGATAGTTTCCACTTGCTCTGTTTCATCATCACGATAGGTGATACCCCACTCACCGTCCCACTCTAAAATAGTGGTGGTGTCTTTATCAGTGAAGTTACTGAACACCGAAAGGGGGAACCAGTCATCGGGCAATGGGGTGGTTCGGTATTGGTCAAGAATAGCTTTAATCTCATCTTTACGTTCAAGAGCAATTCGCATCTTTTCGGCATAGGTTCCACTACGGTAACGTTCTGCTTGATACAAATATTCGGGGACAATGCCGACAATAGGTAACAAACTTTCAACAGCTTTTTCATTGGCCTCAGCATAGTTACTATAATTTCCCGTGGTATCGGGGACCAGGGTAATGGGTTTACGGAGGTAAGTTTTTAACAATTCAGGTTTAGGCATGTTCTTGGGAACTTTACGAAATACGTCGTAGTCATCCCAAGAGTAGATGAAACGGACAGAGTGTCCTTTATCACGTAAAGCCCGCACGATGAGGTCAACGGAGATGATTTCTCTAAAATTCCCGATATGAACTGTACCGGATGGGGTTATCCCTGAGGCACAGGTATATTGGTCTTTAGGACCCTTTTCACGAATAATTTTGTCGGCATTAATGTCTGCCCAATGAAACGATATAGGTTTGCTCATGTGGGCGATTATAGCGAGAGGAGAGATTTTGAGCAAGATGAAGAGTAAATTACACTATTTTTACATTTCCCCTGCATCTTTAGTGAAACCGGTTTATAATCAAGGCATGAGTGCCAAAAGAATCACATACCTATTATTACTAATACTCCTTACCACAAGTTCTCTTTTTGCTAATCTACGTGAACAAGGAATCGCTTCTTGGTATGATAGTGAGTTAGGAGCACTAACTGCTAACGGAGAAGGCTTTAATCCAGAGGCGCTGGCAGCAGCCCATAAAACACTCACGTTTGGTACGATTGTACGAGTACATAACCTTGAAAACAACCAAACAGTCGATGTCCGTATTAACGATCGGGGTCCATTCATAGAAAACAGAATTATTGATCTCACCCCTGTAGCAGCTAAAGCTTTACAAATGTATGAACAGGGCATCACAGAAGTTGAACTGGAAATTTTATCAGTGCCAGAAATACCAGAGTCACAGTATGACCGACCTGGTGATACTGGTTGGTATCGTATTCAGATTGGAAGTTTCTCAAACACACAAAGAGTATACTCGCTCTATACAACATTTTATGCACTAGGATTTAACCCAGTCATAGAAATTATCCAAAATACTCTTTTACGCCTCACCTTACGTTGGATCCCCAGTAGCGAAAAAGAGGAGAGCTTGAAGATAGTGAAAAGTCTCGGATTTGATGAAGTCCTACTGAGAAGCGAACAAAACCCAAATTTGTAAAACTCCAGTTGACAGCAACCCTTAATCTCCTTATTATCTTCAAAGTCGGGCCTATAGCTCAGTTGGTTAGAGCATCGGACTCATAATCCGTGGGTCGAAGGTTCAAGTCCTTCTGGGCCCAATAAAGAAACTCCTTGCAAATGCAGGGGGTTTTGTTATTTTATGGGATTCATAGAAGATGATTGCAAAGGTTAGGGTGTAACGACTGCACCAAAACACTCACATCAGTATGACTTACAGAAATAAGACATGAGCCGGAAACCCTTTTATTTATCTCGCCGTGGAAACATCTGGTACGCAAGAATCGTCGATCCCAAAACAGGAAAAGAACTCTCAGCTATTAGCACAGCCCAGTCAGATCGTGACCTAGCAGTCATGACAGTGTCACGCTGGCTTGTTGAGGGAATCCCCCAAACGGGGTTCAAACCCAAACGTATTGTCTCTGAAGCACTCTCTATCTCCAGACTGTTCACCATCGTACAGGACATAGATCTCACCAACGAGGAAGCAGAGAGGATCATGACCATCCTCAAGCTACGGGGTTTGCTCGAGAAGATACGCATAGCAGAGAAACGGGACTTTATCACCTATTTGCTGGACTTTTACGATTACGATACCAGCCCCTATGTCAGGGAGAAACTTGCCCATGGCCAATCCATAGGGAGGACTCACTGTAAGGATTGCCGCTTCCGTATCAAGGGATATTGGAAGAAGCACTTTGACGGCAGGACCCTAGCCAGCATCTCCAGAGAAGATATCCGTGAGTTCTCTTTGGCTATGGTAGCTAAGGGTTATGCAGCCAGCACCATCAACAAGACTATGATCGCTGGTAAGGTCGCCTTGGCTTGGGCTCAAAGGGAGGAGTATATCCATACCAACCCTGCTGAAAAGCTTGCCAACTTTGTAGGGGAAGTTAAAAAGCGAGGTATCCTCAACGATGACGAGACCACTACTCTCTTCCAACAAGAATGGAAGGATGAGAGGTCATACCTAGTTGATATGATTCCCGTATCGAGTTCCCAGAACGCAGTTTTCGATGTACTCTATCCCGACGGGGACAGGGGGCCGGCGGTTACGGTGGTATTTCTTTAGGAATAGCAGGACTATATCCTTTACCTAGTTTATCGAACCACACACC
>JAQVOO010000183.1 GCA_028702575.1 Sphaerochaetaceae bacterium | reverse complement strand
AAAGGTTGGATGTGTTTATTTATGATCGCCTCCTGCCTAACCTATTAGTCATATTCCTGTATATCGTCATAGGCTCAATTATTTTAAAGATCCTTTCAAAACTTCTAAACCGCACCCTACCCAAGAAACTTAATCCCCAGTCAAAAATGCTTATCCAAAAAACAATAAATTTTGTGGGTATTTTTATAATCAGCGCGTTAGTCCTTAATCGATTAGAAGTACCGCTTTCAGCTATACTGGGGACTGCTGGCCTAGTGACAGTTGCCATTGGAATTGCTGCCCAAAATAGCATGGGCAACGTCGTCAGTGGCATTTTCCTACTAAGTGAGCACTCTTTTCAAGTCGGAGACCTGATTGAAGTCGGTTCTTATGTGGGGACAGTAATGTCGATCGATCTGCTTTCAGTCAAATTAAAGACTTTTGATGGATTGCATGTTCGCATTCCCAATGAAACCCTTATCAGGTCAGAGATTACCACTATCACTAAAAACCCGATTCGGCGGGTTCCCCTCGCAATAGGAATCTCTTATTATGATGATATAGAAAAAGCCCGCGCTGTCTTAATGGCAGTCGCAGATGCTGAGCCACTGGCTCTCAAAGATCCGGCTCCCTTCTTTATGGTCAGTGGTTTTGGTTCGAGTAGTATCAATCTCTTTTTTGCAGTATGGGGCGAAACTTCCAATTTCGCTTATTTAAAAACAGCTATACTAATTGCAATTAAGAAAGCGTTTGATCGTGAAGGGATTGAAATTCCTTTCCCGCACATTACTTTACGACCTGCTGTATCACTTGAAGGGCTTGATCCAACTAGAGAAAAGCTACGAAAAGCAAAAACTGATAAAGATAACCCCATACCCGAACAAGCGCCCCAGTCGGAATCGGGGTATGAGAAAGGCCCGGTTAATCATAGTTAAGAGTCTCGTTAAAACGGGATCCCCATATTTAATTCTGCCCCGATGCCGCGGAGCTGCTCAGCTACTTTAGTAGAGAGGGTGACCCCTAACTTATGAGACTCTTGTTCAGATTCATGTTCTTTGAGTCCAGCATAATAGACGCGGTTACAGCCAGCAGCAGGTTCTGTCTGTTCTAACTCATCTAAGAGTTGTCCCATATCGTTTTTAAACTCTTCAGGGTCTCTAAACAACTCTATTTTGAGAGCTCCAAAGAAGTGGCAGACCCGAGCGCTTGTTGCCGCACTATCCATCACAGATTTACCGAAATCACCACCACTCGTTACTGCAGTGAGGATATCGACGAGGACTGCTAAACCATATCCTTTGTGTCCACCAAGCAACTCGCCCTCACCTCCGAGAGGCACCATTCCACCACCTCGTTGGTAGAGCATATCTTCTAATAATTGAGCGGCATCAGTAGTACCTTGACCTTTGGTATCGACGGCCCAACCTGGAGGCAAGGGGGAATTTTCTCGGTTATAGACTTCTACTTTTCCCCGCGTAACGCAGGTTGTCGCCATATCAAGGGTAAACATACGCCCCTGGGAAGCCGGTACCGAAAAAGCAATTGGGTTAGTACCAAACCTAGCAGTCCGTCCAAAAGTAGGCACCCCTAGGGCCGCTGTATTGGTCATACAAATACCAATCATATCATTTTTGGCTGCCATTTCCGTGTAGTAGCCAGCAATCCCAAAATGGTTAGAATTTCGAATAGAAGCAAACGAAGAACCTATTTTATTAGCTTTGTTAATAACCATCGTCATGGTCTTTTTACTAAGAGCCATACCCATAGCTCCTTGGGCATCAAGAACCAGCGAGAGCGGTGAACTACGCAGAATCAAAGGTGCCACTTTAGGTTGCATGACCCCTTCACGAATCCCATTCACATAGCGCCACAATCTCCCAACTCCATGACTTTCAATTCCGCGTGCATCAGCTGCTACCAAGACCTGTGCTGAAGCAAGTGCTTCATCCTCTGGTACGCCTAAATGTGTAAAAACTTCTGCACAAAATTTTTCCAGTGTCTCCCTTTTTACCCGTACAGTTTCAGCCATAACTCCTCCAAGCATAAACATAGGTTGGCCCTATTCTACTATTTGCAGGCCAAGACTTATAGTATAATTCCATTTTTTTTGAGAAAAATCTGAATCTTTGTCATGGCACCATTTAGTCCCCCCCATGTTGTCTTAATAGCAAAGTATTGCCATACTATCTATATGAACACACAACTTTCTATAAAAGCAATTGCCATTGATCTTGATGGCACTTTGCTTACTACGCAACAAAAGATTACGGATGCTACTATTAACACTCTTCGCTATGCAATGGACAAAGGTATACGCGTGGTCATTGCAACTGGTCGAAGTTTAGATTCTGCTATCAGTTTTGTAGAACAAGTAGGAACAACATTTCCCCTTATTTGTTACAACGGATCTTGCATCCATGATCACACTACTAAACAAGATATATACCATGCTACCATGGATGCTGATATTTGTGCAGAACTCATCAATATAGCGAAAACTACAGATGCTCACTTACATGCCTTTCTAAACCACGAACTCTACGTCCTAGAAAAGAGCAGCCACGCAAAATCTATAGAATCTACCACAAACCGAATTAGGAAAATAATAGACTTTGATCAAGTTGGTCCAGTGCGATTTACAAAAGCTATGTTTGTTGGAGAAAAGAGTGCTAACGAACTCATTAGAAAACATTTACAAGCTAAATTTGGAGATCGCCTTTACATGGTCTATTCCCATGACAATTATTTCGAGATCATGACTGGAGGCGTTACCAAGGGTTCATCTCTTAAATATCTTTTGGATATGTACTCAATAACAGCTGATGAAACTATGGCTTTCGGCGATGCAGAGAATGATCGTGAAATGTTAGCTTGGGCTCGCTACGGAGTAGCAATGGGCAATGCATTTGATAATGTAAAACTAGTGGCTCCATTAAAAACAGGTCATAACGATGAAGATGGCGTAGCAACAAAGATTCAAAAGATGTTAGACCGTGTTGGGTTATAACCCTTTAGCTCTTGCATAAAGTCTGCCTACTTTTCTCTGTAACCTGTTCATGTAGGAACCCAGTACCTGACAGCGAGTTTAAATAACAAACTTAACTCTTGCCTGAATTCCTAGTAATCATTACTATAAAGGTATGGAAGAGACACAAAAAGAACTAGAAAATGGAAAAGCAATTATTCTGCATGGATTTAGCCGAGAGGAGATCTTTACTCTTATACGCACTATAAAACATGAAGTTGGCACTCCAGAAGATATCGCATTTGCGATGACCACCCCACACTCACTTTCGTTAAAACTGGAAGATGTGGTCAAAGACGTCATTGAAGAACATGAGTATATGAAAAAACATCCTCCTCAAAAGCGCACCAAGAAGCAGGATTGAATCAGAGTTTTACTTTTAACCTAATCCACGTAGATATGTTTCATCAACGCAAAAGGTGGATTATTTTCTAATATACCAAAAGACTACTTCTCTACTAATTAATACCACGTACAACACACCGAGATTGTTCCACTGCTAACGATTATGCTATCTAGTACATTTGTTTTGTCAACTTTGTCGCTTCTTATAATGTTAGTAACCATTAAAAAAATAGGAGAGCTAAGAGTTCACACATGAATTGATAGTCTTTCCCACTAGATTGTACATTTAATAGAATTCTGCCAAACTGGAATCATTCTACAAGAGGAGCCTCGTCCATGCAAAATGAAATCGTGATTGAACCCACAACTACCAAATCAAGAATAGCTCGCCTGCCCTTCTACTACGGCTGGATTATTCTTGCAGTAGGAGCAATTGGTGTCTTAGCAAGTATTCCTGGGCAAACGATGGGGGTGTCAGTTTTTACCGATCATATTATCGAGGCTCTTAATATCTCCCGTGTCTCTGTTTCCACCGCTTATATGATTGGCACACTTTCGAGTAGTTTAATCATCCCCTTTGCCGGGATCTTTCTTGATCGTCGAGGAGTCCGTCTCACTGGTTCTCTAGCTACGGTGGGCTTGAGTATTTCTTTACTATTTTTAGCTACCTCTGTTTTTATAGTCAACTCACTAAACTCTTTCTTACCGTTACCAGAAACAGTGCTTGCCTTTATTGTTGTTACTATTGGCTTTTTAGGTATCCGTTTCTTCGGTCAAGGAGTCATCTCTATCGTTTCACGCACGATGGTTGCCAAGTGGTTTAGCTCGAGAAGAGGAATCGCTGTTGGCATTATGGGCTTAGTCACCGCTTTTGGCTTCTCTTATGCTCCGCGACCTCTTCAAGCACTTATCACGCGCCTGGGCTGGACAGGAGCTCTTTATGCTGAAATAGTACTGCTTCTCCTTATCTTTCTT
>JAQVOO010000029.1 GCA_028702575.1 Sphaerochaetaceae bacterium | reverse complement strand
GTTTACCCCTTCTGAAAAACCTTCTCCTCCTTCTTGTGAGGTGACGTAGGTTGGTAAATAATTCATCAACTTAGCATAATTAACTATATTAGCTACTCCCACTGTGACGGGGAAATGGGTAAACATGGGTTCATCATTAGGCGAGTCACCAAAAAAGAGAACTTCTTTGGGATCATTATACCCAAACCTTTCCTGTAAAAACTGGTTTGTCATACTTAACTTATCGTACTGCCCCATCCACGTATTGACATGAATGGAGCTAATTTTAGCTATAGCGCCCATCTCTTCGCAGATATTCTTAATATGTTGGACAACTGAAAGTGGCAAGCGAGGTTCTTCTTCTGCAAAATCGAACGCTACATCAAACATTCGAGCAAACTGATCTCCAGCGATCCTCGATTCAGGAATTTTAGAAAGTACTTTAGTGGTTATACGTTGGAGGGTTTTATGACTATTTGGCACAGCTTGGTTATGGTAGATACGTTTGACCCGTCCGCTTTCTTCCCAGAAGACTAAAGCACCATTTTCACCAACTATTCCATCAACCGGCCACTGCCGTACAATCAGATCGCACCACCCTGCCGGTCGCCCCGTAATAGGGATAACGACTAAGCCCGCTTCATGTAACTGCCATAAGGCAGAATAAGCTAGTGCTGGTAATTTACCATTGGTAGTGATGGTATCATCAATATCCATTAGTACAAAACGTATCTTTTTCGTGGTCTGGACATCCATTTTTGTAATAGGGAGCATCTAATCCTCTTTATTCTTTCGATTATTTACAGCATACCTAACCTCGCCAGTTTATAAAAGAGAATTATGGAACCTAGCGAGCCATTCCTTCAAATACGAGACTTCTGGGTTCCAATCTTCCTGCCGAATATCCCCAAATGCTGGCATACTCTGCTGGGTCCTCTCCCATCTGCTCAACTTGCTCAAGATATTGGGCAATTGATTTCGATTCAATAATGATAACTGAACCCATTTTTTCAATTACCGGGCTATGGGCTCTAGTATGATCAAATTCAAATTTTAAAATTCGACGGCCATCATTAGTAATTCCGATTGTACGATAGGTATTACTTTTACCCACGCCGGGTAAATTGATGGTATTGCGGTCTGTTGCAATGAAGGGTATTTGATCAGCTTCACGAATTGAGTTGATATGGTCCACCATATTGGGCGCATCAATAATAAAAGCACGAAGTGTACTATGATAGCGAAAGTCTACACGACCAATAGATTTTTCTTCTATTTGCTCCTGCATCGAACGCGGATTATTAGCAAACAATGCACGATTTTCATTAAACCCCTTTACAGTGAAGGTGTAATAGGGCAACACCCCCAGGTCATTCAGCACTTTCCGTAGCTTAGCAGAATGACCACGCCTACTAGCAGCTACTGTAAAGACCGCTTGGTTAGTCACTGCCCAACCTGCGCTTAGCAATTTTCCAATAGCCCGGGCAGAATCGGGGGATATTTCCATTGCACTAGAAATGTGAGTTTGGATCACACACTGTGAAATACCTATTTTTTGGGCTTCAATTTTAAATCCTTTGAGAACTCCAATTAACTCTTTGGTAATTCGCTGTGGCAAATAAACTGGAAGTTTTGTTCCCAGACGGACCCGTTTAAATTCAGCTAATCGTTGGTTAGGTTTAAGCTGTTCGTTGTCCCGGCGCTTATTGCGTGCCATCTCTAATACCGCATCCAAAATATTTTGGAGGGAAGAGACAGAACTCATCAGTGAATCACCACCGGTGATTAAGATGTCTTCTAAAAACGGATCAGTTCGAAAATAGATCATCGATTCATGTAAATTTTCGGGCCAAGATTTTTTGGGACGTAGTTTATCGAGATTGAAATTGAAGCGCCCATTTTGAAAGTCATACATACGCTGGCAATAAGCACATAACCCACCACAAGCTCGCCCCATAGTATCTGGGATAAAGATGGCAACATTAGGATAACGGCGATGAATGTTATAAGAAGGGAGGATCCACCCGGCTTCGTTAGGCTTGCCTAGTTCAACAACATCCTCTTTTTCCCACGCATGAATAGTACCAAATTCATCAACTAGGTCTTGGCTATAAAATAGATAACTGCGAAGAGCTTCATCAGAGAAGGGATGTTCTTTCTCGCTTTCTAAACGAGTGTCAATTAGTGATAGAAAATAGGGCGTGGCGAAGATTGGAATTCCTTTTTTCTCTGCCTCAGCCATAATACTCATAGTCTTTTTGTCCACAGAATGAGCTAAATAACGATTAATTTCCGCGCTACTGCGCACCGCAAAGCGAAGATGAAAGCGGTCTTCATTCCACCATTGAAGCACCTGTTCACGTGCTTCAGTTTCAGTGGCATGTTCTTTTATATGATAGATTTTGGAGGCAGTACCACTACTACTTTCTTGACGGATACGTTGGATTAACAATTCAACAATCCGCTCTTTATTTTTAGAACGCCATGAGATGACCTTTTGATCCAGACCCGAGGGATGGCGGTCCATCCAGGCAAGCACTTGAGAACGTGAAGGAATCTCTTGTTTTTCGATACCGTTTAATTGTCGCAACAAGTGGAGGACGTCGGCAACAAAATCGACTGTGACATCACACTCTTGACTACAAAAGAGCTTTCGCATCATTGCTATTGGTGTTGACCTTACTTCCCTACCATGCAAATTCCCATCTAAGAAGGTCTCTCCTTCATGATCGAGATAGTCCATAATTCGAATAAAGGCAAATGCTCGCCAAGTTAAGCGGAAAAAAGAAGATTCATCGTTCTCTGTACCAGTATAATAATCCCATGCCTCAGGGAAATCTCGCTCCATGATCTTTTGGTAATGGTTGCGAAGAGTCTCTACTAGAGCCTCATTGGAGAGTGTTTCGTCTCTCATATAGGCCATAATAACCGGGTTCTCCTCCTGAATGTGTGCTATCAGCGAAGAGATGTTTTTTGTCTGCTTGTTCATTTCTATAGAATACTCTGTCACCTATTCTACTGTCAATATTATAACTCTATAGTGTTATCTTTTTATATTTATTACAATTATATTACGTAAATTTTATTGGGAGCGAGAAAGACCAGCATCTCATGCCATATGTTCACTACTCGGGCCTGCCATTGGTTGTCTTTTATTAGAGCACGATATTAATCTGCAGGTGTCTTTTATTGCAGTGTGCTCTCTTCTTCCAGTTTTTTTACAAAATTGGGCTTACGTAATTGTACAGTAATTACTCCCAAGAGGATGATAACAGCACCCCCCATTTGCATCCCATTGAGGGTTTCTCCAAAAATGAGAGCACTGAGAAAGAGTACCAAAACGGGAGGTAAGTTTGCATAGACGGCAACCTTAGTACTCCCAATATTTTTTATAGCAATATTCCATAAAATATTAGTAAATAAGAAGGCAAAAAGCCCTGAATAAGCAGCACAGAGCCAACCTCGCGGGTCGACTTCGGAGGGAACCAACTGCAGTATATCGCGGAAAAATACCACGAGATAGATACAGACCGAGGTCGCCATTGCCAAACCAGTTACCTGAATTGGTGGATAACGTTTCATATAAGGTCTTAAAAATACTGTGTTAACAGCATAACCGATTTCAGCTATAACTACTAAAAGGATCCCCTTCAAAGAGGTTTGACTTGCTACCCCAGGTTGTTGTGAAGCTAGGGTAATCAAAGCAATACCCCCCACCGTTAAAATCACGCCTAAAAAGGCCAGCCATCGAGGGCGTTCGAGCCGGAATATTAATGATAGGATGACTGCATGAATAGGCATAGTCGCCATTAGCAGACCGCCAATAGCAGGTGATGTTTGATCAATGCCAAGGGGAAATAGGACTTGAAAGAGCCCTAATCCAACACAACCGATCCCTACTACTCCAAAAAAATCCTGTTTTGTAAAACGAACGTGCCCAGGCAACCAAAAAGCGAAATAGACCATAAATGGAAAAGCCATGAGTAAACGCACTCCGCTAAATTGGGCAGTCGGGATATAGCGAAATCCAATTTTTAACACGATGATGTTGAAAGCCCAACTTACCGTGATCAAAAACAACATAATATGGAGCCATATACCAGACATACTTTTTTTACCCATGATCTCTCACCTTCATGTAATTCATACCCAAGGATAGCATGTGTTCCACGTTGTGAGGAGGCAATAAGATTATTTTTTGACCCTTTTAGCGCACTATTTTACTAACTTCAAGCATTTTTCGCAGAGTAACTTTGCCCCCTTTTATTTTGGGCTTCCAAAATGAACGTTGGGGAGTACGTTCTTCTACTATAAAACCTAATTTTTCATAGATGCGAATGGCATTGAAGTTCATCTCGGCAACTTCTAAAAAGTATTGGCGATAGGGTAAATTGGTAAATAGATATCGTTGTAACGCAGTCGATATACCAAGACCACGAAAAGCAGAATCGGTAGCAACTAACTCAATGAAACATTGCGATTCTTGTAATTCAAGGGGACGTTCTAATACTCCTCGCAAGCGAAAAAAAGCAATAGTCCCACGAAAAAAGCCCAATTGAGAAACAAGAGGATCGCGCTGGAATTTGTGTGATCGTCCATTGGCATTAGAAATAGAGACGATGCTAACGACGTTCCCATGTAACAGAGCAACATAGTGATGATCTGCAACAAGAGAATGTTCTAAGACATCGGCAATGATATCGAGGTTGGATGAAATAAATGAGAGCGGCTCAAAAAAACTCGCGGCAAATATTTCAACAGCTTGCCGTTTGTGCACAGGCTCAAGTTCTGATAGGTTCTTGAACACAAGCTTTATAGCCATGCTTCCCTCTTTGTTTCTTTATATTACTACTATAATAATAAAGAGGGAAGCTTAATGTTACAAAAATTGTATTAAGTTTATAGGATTTCTATATAAAAGTTGAACAGTAAATTTATGTTTAACCCCTCCGCAACTTCTCTTCAAATGTACCCAACGCTAAATAGTGTTTATAGAGGGCATCATATACTTTTGTATATTTCGGATTCGGTTGATGGGTCCTTTCGATACCGGCACAGAGTGCTTTTTGTGCACTTGGCACATCAGGATATAACCCAGCAGCCACCGAAGCAAAGACAGCTGCACCAATAGCAGAAGTGTGATCATCACTCGTTACATGAATAGCACGGTTAGTTACATCGGCTAAAATTTGCATGCCGAGTTTGCTTTTGCGAGCCACGCCTCCAATGGCGATAATTTTATCAACCTTTACACCCCCCTCTTCAAAGCATTCCAAAATTGCCCGTGAGCCAAAGGCTGTTGATTCCAAAAGCATGCGCATTATAGTGGGAGCATCTGTGCCAAGAGTCAAACCGGAAAGGGCCCCTTTTAAAGTCTGATCGGCATTGGGAGATCGGCGCCCATTAATCCAGTCTAATGCAACTGGAGAGTTTTCTGTTGGCTCGATTGCTTCTGCAGCTTGCTCTAACGTAGCAAGAACCTGTTTTTTTATTTTCTCTTTTTGTTGGGCATCAATGCCCGAGTCCATATGGTGAAGTGGCCACACCAAGAGATCTCTAAACCATGCATAGAAATCTCCATATGCCGATTGCCCGGCCTCATACCCGATATAACCAGGTACGACGGACCCATCAACTTGGCCGGCAATACCGGCTACCTGCTTCTCTTTTTCACCTTCTCCAGGCCGAGGGCCAATGATAATATCAACAGTACTAGTTCCAACACTCTTAACGATCACCCCTGGTGCGACGTTACCTCCAACTGCCCCCATATGAGCATCATAAGCCCCTACACAGACAACTGTCCCTTTTGGCACTCCTAAAGAGGCGACCCATTCTTCGGTCAAGGTACCAGCTACGACATCAGAAGTGTAAGTTTCATTTCCAAGGCTTCTTCTAATTGTGGCTAAGAGAGGATGGAGCTTATGTAAAAATTCTTCTGAAGGGTAACCACCCCAAGAAGCATGCCAACCTAGTTTATGGCCGGCTGCACAGCGACTGCGCTTAATCACATCTAATGCTGTCGTTCCCGTGAGCAATGCCGGGAACCAGTCGCAATGCTCTACTGCTGATGCCGCTGCTTCTGCCACTTTACCGCCTTTACGCGCTATGTGAAGTAGTTTTGCCCAAAACCATTCTGAGGAGTAGGCACCTCCGGTGAATTTAGTATAATCCGGTCCGCCCCAACTCCGCGACAAAGCATTAAAATCATCAGCTTCTTTGACTGCAGTATGGTCCTTCCAAAGAATAAACATCGCATCAGGATCATCATAAAAACGGGGATCAAGCGCCAAAGGAGTCCCTGTAGCATCACAGAGAGCTGGAGTGGACCCCGTGGTATCAAGACAGATGGCCCGTATTTTTTTCAAAGCACTGCTACAGTTGGTACCAGCTTCTCGGACAGCAGACTCAAAACTCTCGATATAATCGAGTGGATGTTGGCGGAATTGATTCTTTTTAGGGTCACAGTATTTACCTTCACGCCACCTACTATAATATGAGACTGCTGAACCAACCATTTTCCCATCGGCAGCATCGATTACCACTACTCTTACCGAATCAGATCCAAAGTCAGCTCCCAGTACATAATTCATATCCTTATCCATAAAATCTGCCACTCCTTCATTATTTTCTCATCCCATTGTGGGCAACCTCTATACTCAGTATACGCGATTTTAGAAATTTTTGTAGAGTAGTAATGGTCCCACTTCAACCCCTAAGTTCTTCAGTATGCTAGCAAGATTTCGGTACTTATTAATATTATTTTCGTGCGCTAGAGGGGTACATACCCATATTACTTAAAGATTGTTGCTCTAGAAACGCAAAAGGATTGTGGAATAACATCCCACAATCCTACGTTAAGAAAGATCAACAAGATTAATCAATCATACAATAAAGGTGCGATATGAGCTTCGTCCATATTGGTTTTGTCATACCAGTACGCTCCGGTATCAATAACCTTAGGAACAGACTCGCCTTTATACAATTTTACAGCTGCTTCTACAGTTTTATATCCCATACCAACGGGGTCCTGGGTTACTGCACCAGCAATTTCGCCATCACGGATCGCGTCTTTCAGTGCTTTTGAGGAATCAAATCCAACAAGTAAGATTTTTCCAATTTTTCCAACTTCTCGAACGCCATTGTATGCACCAACAATTGAACCTTCATTGTTAGCATAGAACATATCGATTTTTGGGAAAGCTACTAACATACCTTTCGCAATATCTGCTGATTTAAGGTGGTCCCCATCTCCGTATTGTACGTCGACAATTTTAATATCTGGGTACTGTTTAACAGCATCAATAAATCCATCAACTCTCTGTTTTGAGTCTATGAGGGTTTGTGAAAAAGAGATAATACCAATTTGTCCCTTTCCACCAAGTAACTCAGCAGCATGTTTTCCAGCTATTCCACCGGCTACATAGTTGTCTGTAGAACAGTGAACATCTGCCATATCACCAACACCACTATCAAAACCAACAACTTTCACGCCACGTGCTTTGGCAGCTTCCAAATCCAGTCTTACCGATTCTGGATCAATTGCAGCCATACCAATTGCTACAGGATTTTTACCTAAAGCTGTTTTCATCATATCAACTTGCTTGTCGATCATGGTTTCTGCTTCTGGTCCTTCAAATGTAATAACAACATCATAATCAGCTGCAGCTTGATCTGCTCCCATTTTTACCGCTTGCCAGAATTGATGCTGGAATCCTAGGGCAATAACAGGTACATAAGGTTTTCCTTTTAAGTCGAGTTCCGGCTTTGATTCAGCAGCTCCGCCAGCAAACAACGCTGGTGCTACTAAGCATACCACTACCATGAGTAAAACAAATTTCTTCATTTCTAACTCCTTTTTAATTCATGGGGTTAAAATCTTCCCATAGTCACTAAGGTAAAGAATGTTACCTAAACATATCTAAATATATAAATAGATAGAACCCAGGGTTCTCCCCCTTTATATTTATATATTCATCAGACGTTTTTCCTGCGAAGCTGATCAACAGCTACAGACAGAATTAAGACCATCCCAATAACAACGAACTGCCACTCAGGCGAAACTGCCAAAGTACGCAATCCATTCTGCAGTTCGCTCATAATAAATGCACCAATCAGAGTACCAACAATAGTTCCCACACCACCGGCCAAAGAGGTACCACCAATTACCGCCGCAGCAATAGCTTCAAGTTCGTACCCAGGACCTAATTGGGGCTGCGCAGAATTAAGTCTTGAAGACATTATCAATCCGGCGATGGAGCAAAAGAAACCACTAGTGGCATATACTACTATAATCCAGGTATCTACTCTGATACCAGATAACCTAGCAGCTTGAGTATTTGAGCCAATTGCATAGGCATAACGACCCAGTAAGGTTTTAGAGAGAATAATATGACCAACAATTGCGAATGCAACAAAAATCAATATGGCGTTATAAAAACCAGGTATACCAAAAGCTGATCCTAATGCAATTTTCTGATAACCTTTCACACTGGTAAAATATATAGGCTTAACACCCGAAATTACGAGGTTTAACCCCTTTAAGACCATCATCATTGCCATAGTAGCGATGAACGGTGGAAGTTTTAATTTGGTAACCAAGAGGCCACTACACATACCAATAAAGATTCCAGATAAAATACCTATGAGAATACATAACCAAATAGGTAATCCCCATACAGTTAACGCCGTACCACTCATAATGCCTGTAAACGTCATCAATGGACCAACTGACAGGTCTATCCCTCCTGTAATGATTACAAAGGTAACCCCAATTGCTAACAGACCATTTACGCACGTAGACAAAACAATGGTCATGATATTTGAGTAACTGGCATAGGCAGGTCTTAATATTGCAAAAAAACCAAATAATAGTACTGCTACACCAAATACGACAAATTTTTGCAAGTCAACTTTCTTTGTTGGATCAACTACATTCTTCATATATTCCTCAATTGTTTAGTATTTCGCTAACCTGTTATTAACGCTGGGTCGCATAACGAATTACGGCCTCTTGGGTTATTTCGTCACCTTTCAATTCTCCGGTTACGCGTCCTTCACACATCACAATAACTCGATTGCATAACCGCAAAATCTCGGGAAGTTCTGATGAAATCATAATTATAGATTTCCCTTGTGCTGCCAGTTCATTTAATAATTTATAAATTTCACTTTTGGCCCCAACATCAATACCTCGTGTGGGTTCATCAAAAATCAAGATGGAGGAGTCTCTTGTTAGCCATTTACCTAAGACAACTTTTTGTTGGTTTCCCCCCGAAAGAAAACGGACCAACTGATTTATAGATGGAGTCTTTATATTCAGGCTTTCCACTTTCTCTTTTGCATTTTTATTAATCATATGGTTTTTAATAAAACCAATAGGATTTATGAAATGAGCCATATTTGCTAATGCAATATTTATACTGACCCTCATACCAAGCGATAATCCATAGCGCTTGCGATCTTCTGAAAGATAGGCAATACCTTGTTTAATGGCCGCATGAGGACTCGTAATTTTAACTTCTTTTCCATGTACAAAGATTTGTCCAGATTTCAATTTATCTGCACCAAAAATTGCCCGGGCAGTTTCAGTCCGCCCAGCTCCAACTAAGCCCGAAAATCCTAAAATTTCACCTTTTTGAAGGTTAAATGAGACATCCTTGACTAGTTTCTCACATGTAAGGCCTTTTACTTCAAGAGATAATGGCGCTCCAGGTAAGACATTGTTTTCCGGTTTTTCAACATATATTGAACGGCCAACCATCATTTTGATAATCTCGTCAATGGTAAACTCACTGGTTTTCCGCGTATCGATATAATTCCCATCGCGCAACACAGTAATTCGGTCTGAAATTTGCTGTAATTCATCAAGGCGGTGTGAAATATGAATAATCCCCTTCCCTTCCTTACGAAGAACTCTAATTACGTTAAATAAATCTTCAATTTCTGAATCGGTAAGCGAAGCTGTCGGCTCATCCATTATGAGAACTTCAGGATCATACGATAGGGCTTTTGCAATTTCGACCATTTGCTGTTTCGCAACTGTTAGATCACCAACTTTTACCGTTGGGTCAATGTTCAAGTTTAGCTGGTCAAATATTTTTTTTGATTCACGATTTAGTTCCTCATCATCTAAGAATAGACCCCTTTTATATTGATGCTCTCGGCCAATAAAGATATTCTGAGCCACCGTAAGATGGTTCATGAGATTCAATTCTTGGTGAATCATGATAATTCCGAGTTTTTGAGACTCTCGTATACTGGTTATAGGGGTCTCTACTCCGTTAACAAATATTTGTCCTGCATCTAACTTTTCTTCCCCGACCAAAATTTTAACTAATGTAGATTTGCCTGCACCGTTCTCACCAACTAAAGCATGCACCTCTCCAGATAGCAACTGAAATGAAACATCCTTTAAAGCTTTTACGCCGGGATATTCTTTCTCTATATGAACCATATTAATCAATTCTCTAGCCAAGTATGATGCCTCCATATATTAAAAAAAAGAAACAAATTAACTCTAATTTTAGCCCCAAATGCCCTACGCGGGGCTTCATAATTAACTATTAGTTATTAACTATTATTGGTTAATGATACCACACTAACTCTCATTGTCAAGAATAATATCAATTAAACCAATTAGTATTTTGGCACACTTTTAGACTTCTAGCTACCTTTTGTTAGAAATTTATTTCTCAATTTTAAAAAATGCGCTCTATTGACAATATATTAGCCTATGCTATGATTGGTGTTGATTATTTACAGCTCCAATTAGAAATAAATTTCATTTTATCTTGAGAAAAAATATTGCGACTTACAGTATTTAGCTCTACTCGTCCATGTTTGTAAATTCTGCAATATTTTACAAGAAAATTGACTTTTGCTATAATTTAGCCTATGTAATATCGAAGGAGAAAATAGAATGAACAAGAAAGATCCTTTGCAATATAAATCCAAAATTGGATTATTCTTTTTAGCTGGAGATTCGTGGTGGGAAATGGGAGCTTGTACGGCGACCTCAGGACGTTATGTTGGATTCATAGAAAAAATTGAAGAACGGGTCAAGCAAATAACTCTAAAGCTCAGTCAGGAGTATGAAGTAATAACCTCTGGTATTGTTCATACTGTAAAAGATGCTATTAAAGAAGCTAAAAAATATAACGAGGCAGATGTAGATGCTATTATCTATTGCCCAATTATCTGGACAAACGATCAACCTTTAGTTGCTTTTATCCAAAATATTACGAAAGTTCCGTTACTTCTCTGGTCATACGATCCCTATGGAAAGATTCTTGATTACTACCGAATTGTTGACTGGTTAGTCGCCAGTGCTCCGGTAAGTGTGCAACAATCAACCGGCATTTTGCAACAATTTAATTGGCCTTATAGCTCATGCTTTGGAAATGAAGACAAACAAGAGACGCAAGATACTATTCGTGCATTCGTCAAAGCCGCTACGACTAAAAAATCACTTTTGAATACGCGAATTGCAGTTATCCCCTCCCCTTGTCGCTTAGTAAAAGGAACTTGGTTTCATGAACTGGAATTACTAGCCAAAACTGGGGTAGAATTAGATTACATCTCTGTAAAAGAACTAGAGGCAAGTGTAAAAGCAGTAACCGAACATGAAATAAAAGAGAGTCTTACATATTATAAAAAATTCCCCTCTTCAGAAGTTACCGATTCCCAGTTACGAGAGTCCATACGGATTAGCTTAGGATTGGTTAAGCTTGTTGATCAATACGGGTTGTCTGGAATAGCCCTTGAAGATTTCAATGAGGAATTAACCAAAGTATTTGGTTATAGACCACACCTCTATCACCCAGGTTTAGGAGAACGATTTTGCACTGTAGGATTAGAAGCTGACGTACTAGGAGTACTAGCAACAATTATTGCGGGCCGTCTCTCGGGTCGAATTGGGATGTTCTCTGAATTCTTTACTATTGAAAAAGAACGCAACCTCATTCTCATGGGCCATCCTGGTTATGGAGAAATTAGTTTTGCGGATGAAAAAACAATTGAAATTACACCCGATATTGAAATTGATGATATGTTAGACAGAGGCGTATGGTTATCCTATCGAGCTAAAGCTGGCTTTATGTCCTTTATTAACTTAAGTTCAAACAAAGATAATATTCACGCATCTCTTTTCTCGGGAGAGTCTATTGCTGGCCCTCGGCTCATGGAAGGATACTCACACCTATTAATAAAACCTGAAGCCAAGGTCGAAAGTATTTTCTCTGGCGTGACTAAGAATGCTCTTTTCCAACACTGGGGAGCTGCCCTTGGTGATATTCGCTTAAGTTCTGCCGAGTTATTCGCGCTCCTAGATATAGAGTTTACAAGCTTAGACTAAGCGGCGCATCAAAAAAACGTCAACTGATGAAAGGGTTTAATCAACATGTACTTTCTTTTGCTAGAGAGTACATGTTGCATCTATTGAAACAAGATAAAATAGAAGCTCTATGTATCTAAAATCTCACTTGCCCAGTCAAGACCCAGATCATACAGTGTGGCTTTATTGGGTCTACCGTTTTCGTCCCATCCCATCATAGAGTAATAAAAGCGGACAATCTGTTGGAATTTATTTTTATCTAGTTTGTTCCCTTTTAATGTTCCAGCATCAATTGCATTATCAAAGAACCGCTGGGGAAGTATGTCGTCTTCAGGGCCGAGACCTTCCCTATAATTATAGAGGCGAAACACTTGGTTTTTCATTTCACCAAGCCTCATTATTTCGTAGGATGACGTCTCAAACCCAGTAATATCATGGTAGAGCTTGGCAATGTCCTCTAAGCTATAGACCCGAGTTGGTGCTGTTGCAAAGAGACACATACCTAAGGCATCTACAGCTGCCCATAGATTGTTTAGAGCTTTAAAGTCTTTTACTTTATCTTCTCCCAGATACTGCATAGGAATACGATCTAGAATGCCTAGGGTTCTACAGTACTCTAGCGAATGCTCCCACCCGACATTCACATCAAAGTCCCAATCATGTTCACAGATATCATACCTAGGGCCAACTGCGGCAGTAGCATATCCTAGGGCAAGGTTAGTCTGTGAGCGTGGTTCAGTCGATGTCATTTCAGTTTTCTTGACCGTCATTGCAAATTTATCAGCACCCTTCCCTATTGTTTTAGCAGCTCGGTAGGCTCCTTCTGCCAGGAGGTCTCCTAATCCCTGCCGTCTAGCAATTTTCTCTATGATTTTCACTAGATCGACCTCGGGGCTAAAGGAGAGATTCAAACCCCCTCCATCTAATAACCCCTTTTGCACACATTCCTGCGCAAACGAGATACTAAAGCCGAGCGAATTTGGATCCATCCCGTATTCGTTACACATCACATTTGCTGTAATGATTTTTTCTAAATCGCTGTTACCTAAGTTAGGACCTAACGAAGCTAATGCTTCTTGATGTAAGCCACCTAGCATCTCATCATCGCCGTCGGTCGCATATCTTTTAATACAGTTATTAGGGCAGAAAGGGCAGTTAGCTTCGCCTCGATAAAATTTGGCAAACTTCTCTGGTGTATATTCCTCAGTATATTCGCAAATGGATGTTTGATAATTATTTACACAAAGAGCTGCGTCGATACCATGTGTATGGATCCAAGCACCAAATCCGGGACGATCATGTTGCCACATCGATAGTACATTCTTCTGCATTTTTTCAACAAACCATGTATTTGTTTTCTCTAATTCTTCTGGGTTATAAGCTGCGGGAAGACTACCACCTAAAAGCACAACAGCTTTTAATAATTTAGAACCCATTACAGCACCCATACCAGCACGGGACGCCTGATGGTTTTTATCGCAAACAACATTGGCGAACCGAACCAAGTTTTCACCTGCAGGTCCAATTACCGCATTTGATGCACCTCTATATGTTTTTTGTAAAACCTTTTCACACTCCCCAATAGTTTTTCCCCAGAGATCTTCTGCCGACTCTAGCCGACCTACACCATCTTCGATAACCAATATAGAAGGAGTTTGACATGCACCATGGATAATAAGACCATCAAAACCCGTTTTCTTAAGGGCAACGGCAAAGGGACCTTCACACCGCGCTTCACCAATTCCGCCTGTAGAAGGAGACTTGCCACAGATAACAAACCTTGCCAATCCAGGTGCTGGCATCCCACTAACTATCCCAGAATAAAACATGAGATAACTTTCTGGGTCAAAAGCATCTAAGCCCTGTTTTGTCTCTTGTAGCATTTTTACAGTTGCCATAACAGAACCGCCAGGGTATCTGCGGTAAAAATTTTCATTCTGCTTTTCTTCTCTGAATTGCCTCTTTGTTAAATCAACATACAGTGATTTACCATGGTATCCGTATCTCATAATCCAATCTCCTTAGAGTTTTTTTAAATATTTTTAGAGTATGTAGTGGGTAGATGTTTGTTCCTGGAACGAGACTTGGCTCTTTCCATACGACACTTTCTTATGTATTGCAGTTCAAAATCTGTAATTTCATACCCCCAATAACGCATTATCAAGGCAAAGATATTAAAATATTTACTGTAATTATTTTCTAGTATTACATGGAATAGTTGGAAATGCAATCAATTGCCGCTATCACTATTAAGACCACGGTAACACTAGCAGATTCTAAGATTCCTCTAGAATTGAGTAGGTCTTAATTTCTCTTAACACTACAACCCTGAGATGTTATGCACATTCTTCCAAAAATTACTGCGGTCATTTTCTAAAATGCGAACCACGTAGTTTCTATTATATCTTTTTGATGTAAGCACATCCATTTGCGGATGAACACCTATAAACTCTTCACCATACGTTTGTCCTTCAGCTTCTGTTAGGACAAGATAGGTCTTGCGATGAATTAAGGTGGCATACTCAAGTGCAGTTATACTCAGAGGTGCGCAGACTGATTTTTTTGTAGCGAGTAACATACATGCTCTGGCAGCAGAAACCCGCTTTATGAGATTATCCTCCGAAGTTTCGTAAGTAGCATCGGTGGCGTAGCCATCATCCCAATCATAAAAGGCGTCGATTCCGGCAAAAGACAACATCACAATGAGGCCTTGGACCATGCGAAAATCCCAAATATTATGAATTATAAAAATCCTTGGCTTTGGTATTTTCATTACATGCTGTGTAGAGGAAAATTCCCGATTCAGACCTTCTCCATAGAGTGCGGAGAGTTTGAGAAGGTCTACTTGTTTGATTGCCATTGGTCCCTCTTAATCCCAAAAGGATTAAAACCGTTCGCGTACTCCAAATTCAGCATCTTCAACCCACCGTTCGGGGCGTTCAACCATCACGATAATATCGTCAATTAAATCATAATGACGTCTTTCTTCTTCAATTATTTTAGAGAGGATCCGTTTTTGTTTCGTATCAGGAATTAATTCATGTTGTTCAGTATAAAACTCAATACTCTTTAGTTCTATTTCTAAAGCTTGTTCGTAAAGGCTTAGCTGGCTCTCTTCTTGCAAAAAATCATCCTTTGAGAATTTTTTAAATATTTGAGCAGCTCGAACAGAAGCATCGGTCGTACTGGGCTGTACTTCGGTATGTGCTTTCATTGCCTCAAAGGTTGCTTTATGCCTATCTTCATCTTCGGCAAGCATTGTAAAAATAGCTTTGAATCCTTGTGAATTTGTTTTAGCAGCTAAATCTCGATAAAAAGCAGCGCCCTCAGTTTCCAACTTGATTGCAATGTCAAATAGTTCCATGCCAACCTCCTTAAACTAAGTCAAATGATAGCAAGTCCTCCAACAGTTAGCAAGGGAAAGCTTATAGCTCAAATTTCTGCTAACTATCTATTATTTCACATAATTTTATGTAATTGTAAAAAACTCATATAAATAATAGTAAATTATTGATTATTATACTCATTTAACACATAATTTAACGTCAAAACATACATTTTTCGATTTGTCAAGTAAAATCTTAAAATACTATTGCCTTTAATGCTAAAAAATGAGATACTATAGACGTGGTCATGAAAGACCAACAAAAAGATACATAAGGAGGGGTCACATGAAAAATGACACCAGCAACGCGAGGATGCAATACCTAATGGCTAGCACTGGATCCGTATTTAACAAAGCAGATTACCAGGCCCTATCCAATCAAATAGAAGTGCATAAATATCTGATTAACCAAAGGATCCCCTGGGTTATTAATTGGGAAGACGCTGTATTTTCCTGGGTAGAAAATGTATTCCACCCTATTATGCAAGTTATAGATCGCTGGGAAGTACGCCTTGCATTTACCGATAAAACAGAGTCAGAGCTCTTTTTCGATATTTCGAACCATTGGTACTATCTCTTAGAGAATAATCCAAGAATATCAGCACATGATGCAGCAACGGATTATGCAGCTACCTACGGTCACGGACTTGGTAAGTTATACTCAAAAATCATACTACCGCGTAAAACAGCCTAAGGCTAGTTAACAAAGCTGTCCCACTCGGGGCAGCTTTTTTTCTTTATTCTCACTATAAAAACCACATACACAGAATAACTCAACCTCCCACTCAAAAAAGAGCAATCTTAGCCTGTAAGCTTTAAAATTTGGTTTGACATTGCTAGGATTACTTCAATTCTCATGATACACTACGTATCATATTACACGTATGGAGGGTGATATGAAGAAAGTTATGTTCTTTATTCTTGTATCATGTCTTGTTATTACATCGATTTTTGCTGTTGTTCCAGAAAATCAGCAAAAAATTTACCCTGTTAGCAGCCCACTCTTTGAAGCACTAACTCAGTTATACATCAGTGAAGGACTGGCCCTTCCCTCAACAACTGGCCCCTATAGTGCCAATGAGCTTATGCTTATGCTAAACCGACTAGATGGCAACTCATTAACGAAGCAAGCCAAAGCTACCTATGATTATGTCTATAACAACCTCTATGAGGAGCCCAAAGTAGTTGACTTTGGACTCACCATCAATCTTGAAGGCTATTATCACACAGATACAACAAACTTTACCCTGCCCAAAGATTGGATATATACCTATGAAGACAGAAAGCCCTTACTCGATATCATTTTAGAAACTTCCCCTAGTAAACATTTTTATGGTTACACTTCTATCCCGGTAACCGCAACCCGGTTTGAAGATGCTGATAACACTGTAGGCCCTATTACTAACCTCTACGGCAAACAAGCCTTTACTTCCAATATATTTTTAATCCACCCGCTTGTTGACGGAGATGCCGGCTTTAACCACCTTGATTTTGGCATGCCGTATCGTGCCTTTGGCGCCTTTGGAGGAGAAAGATGGAGTGTCCAAGTGGGACGTGAACAACTCTCGTGGGGCCCGGGTAAGAGTGGCAACTTCGTCCTCGGCGACCATCTTAATTACCACAATGTAGGTCGCTTAACCACCTACGCCAATAATTTTAAATATACTCT
>JAQVOO010000182.1 GCA_028702575.1 Sphaerochaetaceae bacterium | reverse complement strand
CGATGAGGCGAAACCTGTTGTGCATGTTTGGCGGATAGAATGAAAAACAATGAGGAAACACAGTAGAAAAGAGCCACCGTTGCGTCTTACGCGGTTTTCTTCTCCTCTATATCTTGTTTATAAGGTATTAGCTACATATGCAATAGGTATCATAATGTTGTAATAGTTCCATCACGTCCTATATGCAGAGTGTTTAGTTATCCTTAATAAACGCGAGGCACATTATCACTAGTGTTTTTTAAATGATGACGGACCTGGCTTACACCGAGACTTGGAAATATGATTAGAGAAATTAGCACCAGAGAAGCCCCACAGCCAGTACAAGCATAATGGCTATGAAGATGATGCTGATGCTCACTTAAAGCGTTCTATCATGGGTAGGGAAGTCGTTGTAGCCATCACTAACGGCGCATTAGACTTCGGCCCATGAAAGCAGATCTTCTACGGTTAGTTCGATGGAAAAGAAAGAAAAGGATGTTAATGAAGATTTTTGGGGAGTAAAATTTCTAAAAAAATCCTTTTACTAATTCACTTATCTGCTATATTAAATCAATCACGCTTTTGGAGTTTTTCTATGGATGTTTTAGGTAACATTGGAATTGGTATATATTTTGTAATATTCTTTGGAAAAATTCTTGAAGTAACCATAGCTACCTTGCGTAGAGTTCTCATTAGTCGTGGGGAAAGAGTAAAAGGGGCTATCATTGCTTTTTTTGATATTCTCATCTGGCTAGTAATTACAGGAACCGTACTAACAGGATTTCAAGATGATCCCTTACGTATACTTATCTTTGTTGTAGCTTTTGCAACCGGGACCTATTTGGGTAGTTGGCTCGAAGAAAAGTTAGCCTTTGGCCTTAGTTCAATTGAAATTATTGTACCCGAATCAAAAAGCAGTAAACAGTTAGCAGATGTACTACGTGACGTTGGCTTTGGAGTTACTGTAATAAAAGGGACAGGTCGCAGTGGTGATAACGATTTGCTATTATTATTCCTTAAAAGAAAATATATCATAAAAGCTAAAAGTATTATTAACCAAAACTGTGAGGAAGCTGTCATAATAGTTACTGATTCTAGAAAGATTGAAGGTGGATATAGTTCAATACAATAATATCTAATATTTTAAGTAGGCGGACCAACTCAATAATCTAACAAAGAATACTGGACCAAAACTTATTACATCCAAGAAGTTTTTGGATAAAATAAGTGATCTTGAAATGATTTGCATAGCACAAAAATGTGATGAAGAAGCTAGAGCAGGGCTATTGTAATTGATCACATACACTTAATGGGGGTTGTTATACCCCCATCATTTAGAATGATTTTTATTATCTCTCTTTGGCGAAGTAGTACAATGTTTTTACATGTACTCCACTTGCTCCTTTGGGCAGATATCCTTTCGGTTTATCATGATAAGCGGTGCCGGCAATATCTAAATGCACCCACGGGGTCTCGTTTACAAACTCTTCTAAAAATAATCCAGCCATTATGGTTCCGGCCTCTCTTCCAGCGACATTTTTAAGATCAGCAAAATCTCCTTTTATTGCTTCTCTGTATCCAGGCTCAGAAGGGAGTTGCCATATCGGCTCTCCAGCTACATCACAGCTTTTCTTTATATCTGCCATCAAATCACTGTTGTTTGTAATAGCTCCGGTATTAGTACTGCCTAAAGCTACGACGCAGGCACCTGTAAGAGTGGCCAAATCAATTATTTTATCCGCTTTAATAACTGTAGCGGCATACCACAAGGCATCTGCCAATATTAATCTTCCCTCTGCATCTGTGTTTAAGATTTCTATTGTCTTCCCTGACATAGAGCCTATAATATCACCAGGCTTATAAGCTTTTCCAGAGATTAAATTTTCACAGGCTGCTATTAGCCCTACAACATTTATGTTTAGTTTTGATTTTGCAATGGCCTTCATTGCACCGATTAGGGTAGCAGAACCAGCCATGTCGGAGAACATGGTATCCATTCCAGATGCAGGTTTAATTGAATATCCGCCAGAATCATACGTTATCCCTTTTCCGACTAACGCAAGAGTTTCATTAGAGTCAGAATTTCCATTATAACTCATAACTATGAACCTTGGTTCTTTGTCAGAACCTTCTGCTACTGCTAAAAATGCATCCATTTTCAATTTTTTGATTTTTTCTCTATCAAATACTTCTACCTTGACCCCTAATTCTTCTAAGTTGTCTTTAGCCGATTGAGCGAGAACTTCTGGATACATGCTAATGGCTCTCTCATTAACTAAATCTCTAGCTAAGAATATTCCTTCTATCAAGGTCTCAGTTTCTTGTATTGCAGCAGAGATTTCTTCTTTTTCAGAATCTGGAACATCCAAATATACTTCTTTCAGGGTCGGTGTTGTCTTTTTTACCTTTAGGTGCTTCTCAAAAGCATATTCTGATTGCAAAAGCCCTTCTGTGGCAGCGGCAACAACTTTGCTATAAGAAATCCCTTGAAAGTTTGGAATTCTACATCCAGCACTTACTGCCTTATACTTCATCAGTTCTTTTCCTGCATCATGAAAGGCCACTCTTAAAGAGTTTAAATGAAAATCCTTCTTTTGGCCTAACCCTAAAAAGAGAACACTTTTCTTGTCTAAGGAGAAATCAAAATAGAGTTCACCTAATTTCCCATTAAACAATTCCTTTTCTTTAAGATAGGAGTATAAATTGTTTCCAGTACTTATACTATTTTCTCCCTCTCTTACCAGAACTATCTCGACATCCCCACCAGTTCCAAATTTAAACTGCACTGCAATACCTCGTTTATAAAAAAAATTGTAATAACTATTTGGTATGATAGCTATAAATCTTTAGTTTTTCAAATAGAATGGTGTCAAAATATTAGGAAAAGCAAAGACCACCCTTACGCAAACGGCCGATGTAGCTTTTTCCCTAGGCAATCGCATGATGACGATCCTATACATTATAATTGCTGAATTACTATTTCATTAAAGCAACAAGAGCCTCATCTCCATTCAAATTTCCATCTTTGAACTTTTTGTTCAGACGTGTGGAACGGTTGTTGTGCAAATCTGAGGGAGTTATAGGATTTTATACCTATTTTTCAATATAAGCGTAACTAGTAATGGCGCATATCATCATAATAGTAATTAGAAATTGCGTTTATTATACAAGTCAGGTAGGTTTGCAATCATCCTTACAAATTATTGTAGACTAGTCGCTACTTTTCGATTAAGCAATCTGGTTACTTAATAAGCTTCCCTTTCCATAACTGTTCCAAGGATAGATAGTGATCCCTTCCAATGTCCTCGGATATTCCCCCAGGCAGACATGTAAAACTTTTGGGCTTACAAAGAAATTAAAAACAGCGCTCACCAGGTTGCTTGGTGCACGTTGCGCACTGGTAGCAAATCTCGTGAGTCATGACTTTTCCATCGGCAAATTCACGGATGCTTGTAAGTGTTGTCTCGGCAATATTGTGCAAGGCCTCATTGGTAAGGAAAGCTTGGTGGCTGGTAACCAGCACATTTGGCATTGCTATGAGTAACCTCAACGTATCATCATCAAACAGGATTGCACTCTTGTCCTCATAGAAAATTTCAGCTTCTTCCTCGTAGACATCCAAAGCAGCTGAGCCTATCTTTCTGCTCTTGACTCCTTCGAGGAGCGCCTGGCTGTTAACTAGTCCCCCGCGCGAGGTGTTTATCAACACAACCCCATCCTTCATCAGAGCTATGCTCTCCTTATTAATAATGTGCTTGGTGTCGGGTGTAAGGGGGCAGTGTAAACTGATAATATCTGATCTTTTACAAAGATCCTCAAATGAACAATATTCCACCTCTTCTAGACTCTTATCGGGATAGGGATCGTAGGCAAGGATGTTCATGCCAAACCCTTTACAGATGTTGATGAATACCTTGCCTATTTTACCGGTACCTACCACACCAACACTCTTCCCATATAGGTCAAACCCCACTAGCCCGTTTAGACTAAAATTGAATTCACGCGTTCGCACATACGCATGATGTGTTTGCCGCACAACACTCAACAATAGTGCCATCGCGTGTTCGGCAACAGCGTAAGGAGAGTAAGCGGGGACTCGCACAATATGGACTTTGCCAAACGCATCTTTAAAGTCAATGTTGTTATATCCTGCGCAACGCATGGCGATGAGGCGCACACCATCTTCATAGAGAGTGTCGATGACATTTTTGGTTAAATGGTCATTAACGAATGCACAAACAACATCGTACCCCTTCGCAAGTGGAGCGGTGTGTTCGTTAAGCTTTGATTCAAAATAGTGTATATATACATCGTACTCAGGGATTAGCTGGTCGAAATAAGTTCTATCGTAAGGTTTTGTATCGAAAAAGGCTATTCTTGTCATATAAA
>JAQVOO010000028.1:12149-17391 GCA_028702575.1 Sphaerochaetaceae bacterium | reverse complement strand
CTCAGTTGTCACGAATAATAAATGATATATTTCTTTCATAAAAACATTAGTTATCACCAATCTAAAATTATAGTGATTCAGTAGGTTAAAAGGATTGTCACCAACAATTAACTCCTGTTGAACAGAATATACTACAAAGATATGTTTTATGATATTTTATTTATTTGTTATAATACAATAATTTAATCCCTATTTTTCTAATTTTATCTACAAAACTTATAACTGTGGATCAGTATACCGCCGCAACTCTCCATTCAGCGTTCGAAACGTCCATTCTCCATTATTGTGTTCCTCTAGGTAGCTTTGACAGAGGGGGACCTTACCCCCTCCTTCAGGAAGGTCTATTGCATACGTTGGCATAGCTAACCCACTCAGCCGATTCCTCAATTCAGCCTCAATTGCTAATCCATGTTTCAATGGAACTCGTAGATGATTGGTTCCCTCAACTAGATCACCTTGAAACAAATAATAAGGCTTAACTCGATTAGCAACCAAGGTATTCATTAATTCTTCTAAAACATCTGGGTTGTCATTGACCCCACGCAGTAACACCGTCTGATTCAAAACGGGCATACCGGCATCGACAAACAAAGCAATTGCTCTGCGACTCTCTTTAGTTATCTCACGAGGATGATTAAATTGGGTCATTACATACAAAGCTGAGTGTCTTGCTTCCTCAAGCATCCTTACTAAACTTAAAGTGACACGGGATGGCAGTGTTGCTGGCATTCTAGTGCACAGCCGGATAACTAAATCGGGCCTTGCTTTACCCAGCTCCCTTAAAATATGTGCTAAACGGGAATCGGAAAGAGTTAAGGGATCTCCACCAGTTAAGAGAATCTCTTTTACAGCGGTATGAGCTTGCAAGTATTCGCCCACTTGATTGAGTTCAGCATCAGTAACACTCTGCCTCTCCCTTGCTGTAAATCGACGCCGGAAACAATGACGGCAATAGGTAGCACAGGTATCGGTCACTAAAAAAGCTACTCGATTTGTATAACGATGGATTAACCGGGGAAAAACGGAATGAGCCACCTCAGCTAAAGGATCAGTCTGTTCAGCTCCTGAACGCTGTAATTCCAGAATAGAGGGAACCACTTGTCGACGCAAAGGGTCTAGAGGGTCCGATGGGTCAATTAGGTTTACATAATAACGACTTATTGTTAATGGTAAAGAACTTCCTTGCTGAGCGAACCATTGGCGCTCCTCTGTAGTGAGTTTTAAATAACGTTCTAATTCCTCGCAACTAGTTATGACTGCATCCATATCCATGCCAGTTTTGTACCAGAAAATGGAGCAGTAGTCCAGATGAGCGGATTTCTTTTGCATCCCAGCACTTTTACTGATACACTAAATCAGCACAATCTGTGAGGTACACATGACAAATACACAACCAAAAAAAACCATGAAAGGGTATTATTTAACGACTTTTCTAATTGGATTAGGGTTCTTCACCATGGGACTTATGGATCCCCTGTACGACACCTACATCCCTATCTTTCTCGGTCGTTATATCAAATCAAATGCACTCATTGGTGCAGTTATGACTTTGGACAACGTCTTTGCAATCTTTCTCATCCCAGTGTTTTCAGCCATAAGTGACCGAACACAAACGAGAATCGGTCGGCGTATGCCTTTTATTATCACGTTGCTCCCCCTGAGTGCCTTTGCTTTTGGATTAATCCCCTTTGCCGCACTCTCTTCACTTGTCCTACTTATTATCCTTATTTTTGCCTTAAATCTATTTAAACAAGCGGTACGTGGACCAGTGGTGGCCCTCATGCCCGACATGGTACCTGGTGAAATTCGATCTGAAGCCAACGGAGTAATCAATACCATGGGAGGCATTGCTGCTATAGTTGGAACCATTGGCCTAGCCCAGTTAATGAATGTAAAAGTTAATCTCCCCGGACGAGGACCAACCGATAATATCTTAGCTTTTCCTTTAGCTGGAGTACTTGTTATAATCGCTGTAATATTATTATTCCTTTTTGTAAAAGAGAATAAAGGCGCCCATTATGAACAAGCTTCCAAAGAAAAAGTACCTATTTTAAAATCACTGAAACAAATCTTTGGTGAAAAAGACAAAAGTGCATTTTTTGTCTTAATATCACTATTATTCTGGTTTATTGGGTATCAAGGGGTACTCCCGTTTGTGGGCAAGTATTCAGTTGAAATATTAAAAACATCCCCTGGTAGTGCAGCCCTTGCTGCTGGTATGGTTGGCGTTGCGTATGCCATCTTTGCCATTCCTAGTGGTCTCATTGCCCACCGTCATGGACGCAAAAAAACTATTCGAGTTGCTTTAATCGGACTTATTACTGTTTTAGTACTAATCTTCGTTCATAGCATGATCTTTACTGTCGAAGGAATTTCCCAGAACCTACGGATGATTCCATTCTGGATTCTCATGTTTGCCTTCGGCTCATTCTGGGTAACCGTCATTACGAACTCATTTCCGATGCTCTGGCAGATGGCCGATTATACTAATATGGGAATTTATACTGGATTATACTACTTCTTCTCGCAGCTCGCATCGATTATAGCACCCCCCATCACCGGAGGATTAATCGATATCTTTGGTTATGGTTCATTATTTTTATTCGCAGCAGTCTGTATGCTCATTGCATTTTTCCTCATGTCCAAGGTTACTCGCGGCGAACCTCAAGATGATGCCTCGTAAGTAAGAATCATCAAGGGCTACTCAACTTTAAAGTAGCCCGTTACTCTTATGGCCAAACCAGTTTTTCGAACAGCTCATCCACTGCGACGCGCTTCCGTTCGAGTGCTTCTGCATGAAATGTAACTGGGCTGACATGGACAACTGGTCCTTCAGGGATTGTTATAGGTGTCCAGATATATGTTTCTGGCTCTGGAGGTGCTACAGGAGGTAGCACAGCAGTCACACGTATCGCAGGAGGCGGAACTGGAGCACTACGCTCTGGCCGCATTTGGATTTTCACCTCTGGTGCTATACGTTCCTTAGGTCGAACAGCTTTTGCTACAACAGTTTCTTCAACAGGCGCAACTACAGGCAGCTTGGGCACTATTGGCAAGGCAGAAAGCACTGAAAAATCTGTCTCAGGTGACTCTGGAATAGACTTCACTGGCCGCCTCTGAATCTCCACCTCTGGTGCTATGCGTTCCTTAGCCTTCGCCGGTTTTGTTATTGCAGGCAATATAGAACGTGCTGACAAATCCATCTTAGGCTGAGCAGGGATAACTTTCATGGTTCGATATGGTGTTTCCGGAGTAGGTTCAACAGGTAACTTTTCATCAGTTCCTGGTTCAACAGGTAACTTTTCATCAGTTCCTGGTTCAACAGGTAACTTTTCATCAGTCTCTGGTTCAACGGGCAACTTTTCATCAGTCTCTGGTTCAACGGGCAACTTTTCAACTACCTCTGCTTCAACAGGCAACTCCTCAACAGTCTCGGGTTCAAGAGGCACCTCTTTCTCCGGTTTTGGTGGAACGTAGGCAGCAGTAGTTACTTTCACAACAGAAGGTTTTTTGACTTCTGGTGGACGCTTTTCTTCTTGTACAGGCTTTGGCTCTGTGGGAGTCTCTTGTGCAGTGGGTTGGGGAGGTTGAAACGTTTCTTTAACCTCAACTTCAACCTTTTGGGCTACCGCAGGAGTTTGGCTCACACTTGGCTCCTTTATTTCAGTTTCCACTACTGGCTGAAAATAGAGAATACCAGCTAGCACAAAAACACTCAGCGAGATAATCGTTCCTAATAAAATAAAAATTCCACTTTTTCTCATAACCCGCCGTTTCCTATTTATTTCTAATAATCAAAATCATATACCCATAGTACCGCAAAACTGATCTATTTGTCGATGAATATACCCTTCACCCTTCCAGTTCTCCAAAATATAGACTGCAGAAGGCCCAATTAAGCATTCTGGATTAATATCTTTTTGCGCCTTCGCAATACGTAAGAAAGAACTGAATGAAGCCTTATCTCGACGTACAGCTCGTAAGTATCTTATCAGACTTGGCGCATAAACGAAACAGGCAAAATCACACAATGTATCGAGCTGCATCCGATGTAGTAGTGCTGCGTTAATAAGAACAGCTTCCTTGCCTTGTTCTTTATACTCCTCTATGAGACCTTTACAAGTCTCAACCATCACAGGGTGCATCAGGGATTCTAAAATTGCTAACTTAGCTGAATCTGCAAACACTATAGCTCCCAGCTGCTTACGGTCAACTGCTCCAGTAGCAGAAAGAATCTGTTTGCCGAATATCGTAACCACCTGTTCTTTTACTGTCTCCAAGGTAGTATGCCCTAACTGATCAACATCGATTACCGCTATGTTGCGTTGGGCAAACAACGATGCAATATAACTCTTACCAGAACAATATTTACCAGTCAGTCCTATGGTAATCAATGCATCGCCCCCCATGAAGAGCCTACTTCCAAACTCACCCGCAATGGTACCGAGAGAGGATAAGAGCTCTCCATCTCTTTTTTTACTAACAATTGCATCTGAGTAATCTCTGATTTTGGAACTTCAAAAATTAATTCATCGTGCACCTGCAATAATAATTTACTCTTTAATTGCTGTAAGCGCATAGCCTCTACAACTTTAATCATAGCAAGCTTCATTATATCGGCAGCTGAACCTTGAATTACAGTATTTACCACAATCCGCTCGGCACCAGCTCGTTCTACCCCATTACGACTGGTAATTTCTGGCACAGCCCGTTCACGTCCCAACAACGTAGCAACCTTACCGTCACGTTTAGCATCTTCACGCACTCGCTCCATAAATTCACTTACTTTAGAGAAACGGGCAAAATAATTATTAATAAAGGTTTGGGCCTCTTTACGAGGAATTTGCAATTCATTAGAGAGTCTAAAAGCAGACATCCCGTACATTACTCCAAAGTTAATCGTCTTAGCAATTCGACGCTGTTCAGATAACACAAGATCGCCATGCACTCCAAAGATGAGCGATGCGGTATGGGTGTGAATATCTTCGCCCTCCAAGAAAGCTTTTTTTAAATTAGGATCATCGGCTAAGTGTGCCAAAACTACCAATTCAATCTGGGCATAATCAGCTGAAAGAAATATATGGCCTGGAGATGGGACAAATGCATCTCGAATTCTCCTCCCATCATCATTCTTAATTGGAATATTTTGTAAATTTGGATTATGGCTCGACAAACGTCCAGTTGCTGTTCCGGTTTGCGTGTAAGAAGTATGGACCCTCCCCGTCGCAGGATTAATCATTTT
>JAQVOO010000028.1:0-12049 GCA_028702575.1 Sphaerochaetaceae bacterium | reverse complement strand
TCCTCCCATCATCATTCTTAATTGGAATATTTTGTAAATTTGGATTATGGCTCGACAAACGTCCAGTTGCTGTTCCGGTTTGCGTGTAAGAAGTATGGACCCTCCCCGTCGCAGGATTAATCATTTTAGGCAAAGTGTCGATATAAGTGTTCTTTAGTTTGACCAAACCTCTATTTTGTAAGATTAAATTAGGAACAATATCTAAATGAGCTAGTTGTTCTAAGGTATCAATCGCAGTTGAAAAACCTGTTTTGATCTTCTTGCCAGGAGGCAATCCCCGCTCTTGAAATAACACCTCTTGTAATTGCTTGGGTGAATTAATGTTAAATTCATGTCCTACTTCAGTGAAAATCTTCTTTTCAATTATTGCAAGGCGAGATGTTACCTCTGTATCAAACTCAGCTAACTTCTTCTCTTCTAAGAGAATTCCAGCTAACTCCATTTTCGACAGGATTGTTACTAATGGCATCTCAATAGTATTAAAAAGTTTAGTCATGCCCCTTTCCTGCAAACTTTTTGAAAAAACTTCATACAGACGCCAAGTAATATCAGCATCTTCAGCGGCATAGTCGACAGCATCTTCTAACTTCACATCTGAAAATTGCCCTTTTTTGTCGGGAACCACAGAGGAAAACTGTATTGTTTTGTACCCATCAAGGTAGCGTTCCGCTAAATAATCAAGATTGTAGATGCCACTAGCAGCATCAAGCACCCAAGCCGCAATCATCGTATCGAAAGTTACATTAGCCTGAGGAATTCCCCACCGAAGTAGGACTTTATAATCATACTTTAGATTCTGTCCAATTATAGCCGTATTCTGATCTACTAAACACTTTTTAAGCAAAGCTTTGGCTTCATTGGCAGGAATTACGGCTTTACCGCCGGCAATGAGGGGCACATACCACGATTCAAACGGCCGGTTAGTAAACGAAAAACCTACTGGCTCCGCTACCATTTCATCGATACTGGTGGTTTCAAAATCAAAAGCCATACGTCCACTTTTAGCCATCTCATCTAATAGTTGGGCTAATTGTGCAACACTCGTTACTACATGATAAGTTCCAGGTTTAGCCCAAGAAGAGGTACTCGCTACTGGCTCAACAACTTGAGTTATATCTTTCTCTGAGTTAGCTAAAATTGCCGTAATTAATGAACGTGCCTGAGCTGCTTCAAAGAACGGAATTGCTTTCTCCCAATCAACTGAATCTATTTTGAACCTATCGGTATTGAAATCGGTAATATCGACCACATCGGGTCGCAGAGTAACCAACGTTTTACTCAAATATGCTAACTCTTTAGAAGCTTCTAGTCGCTTTGCAACTCCTGGTGACAACTGTTCAATATGGGCGTAAATTTCATCAAGATCTGCAAACTCTTGCAACAGCTTTACGGCCCCTTTTGGACCAATGCCAGCAACACCGGGTACATTATCTGAGCTATCACCAATGAGTGCTAAATAATCTACCATTTGGGAAGCATCAATGCCGAACTCATCTTTTACCTCAGAAGGACCCATCATCCGGTAATTTTTCTCTCTCCGGCGTGGAGGACGAAGAGCAACAGTATGGGAATTAACTAATTGGAGGAGATCCTTATCTCCTGTGACCATGACACTCTCTAGACTCTGTTTTTCTGCACAACGGGTTAATGAAGCTATAATATCATCAGCCTCCCATCCATCTATGCCAATTTGAGGAATATTAGCAGCCGTCAAGATCTCCTGAATTCGAGGGACTTGGGCGTGTAAATCTTGGGGAGCCGCATCTCTATTCGCTTTATAGGGTTTATAAAGTTCATGGCGAAATGTTGGCGCAGCTGTATCCATTGCGACCACCAGATAATCTGGATTATATTCTCGAATTACCATTAATAAAGAATTAAAGAAACCAAACAGCGCCGAAACATTATTACCCTCCATATCCCGCAACGGGTTGTTAATGAAGGCAAAATAAGAACGGTAAATTAATCCATATCCATCAATTATATACAAAGTTGGTACTGGTTTATCAGCCATGCGGCTCTCCTTTGGCGTGAGATGAAACGTTTACTGTCAATCCATCATATGCCGGATGGATAGAAGCGGGAAGATAGGCTTCTAATTCTTCGTGATCCACTCGATGGGTCAGGTGGGTCAGATAGGTAGTTTTGGCCTCAATCGATTGTGCAAAAGCTACGGCTTCATCAATTGACATGTGTGTCGGATGTAATTTGTAACGTAGCGCATCAATTACTAGTATGTCGAGGTGCCCCAACAAAGGCAAGCTAGCATCAGGGATCTCCTTACAGTCGGTTAGATAGGCAAAATCTCCAATACGATAGCCATAAACTTGCCGACAGCCATGAACTAAGGGAATTGGAATAAACGTGAGTGAGTTAATTGTTACTCCTTCAGGAGCAACTTCCCCAAGCACTAATTGTGGCAAACCGCCCCGCCAAACATTCTCTCCTACTGCATAAGGAAACCGTTGTCGAATATCATCAAGAACTTGCTCAGGGCCAAATACTTTTAACGATCCTCGTTCTGAAAATACACGCAAGTCATCTATACCATTCATATGGTCGGCATGATTGTGGGTATAGAAGACCGCATCAAGGTGTGAAATGTGGCTTCTTAATGCTTGCAAGCGGAATTCGGGACCAGTGTCAATAACAATTGCCGAAGGTCCTTCTTCTAGTAATACAGAGGAACGAAAACGTTTGTTTTTGGGATCATTGGAAGTACAAACCGCACAAGAACACCCGATCCGTGGTACGCCGTGTGAAGTTCCGGTCCCTAAAAATGTTACTTGCATCAAAGACTATCCAGTGCCCCAGAAAGTAGCCTTTGGAGTGATTTAAGCTGCTTTGAGGTAAAAGTTCCTAATCGAGAAAACCCATCAGTAAGCTTGCGTCCCAATTGTGAACTTTCAAAACTTACAAAATCGATCCCCTTACCCACCGACGCGAGAAGATTTACCACTGCGTCTTTACCATTGTCAGAAGCTTCACGTAAATTCGCTTTAAATTCAGCACTATCCATCTTTCCTATAAACTCTTCTATCGCTACTTTTGGTACTCGCGCTTCCTCTAAAATATCATGCACCGCACTTTTTAATTGTTCCATATCCTTCGATGATTGATAACTCAACCCGAAAAATTCCTCTGATACTGAAGGAACAAAGAAATAAAGAACAAAAAAAACAACAACAGCAAGTAAAATTGCTATCAAAAGTGAACCAAAAAATCTAAATGTACGCATAGTTGACTCCTACGAAATCGTCGGTCAGTTTACCATATTTTGGCATGTATCACTAGTTGTCGCAAACATTAGAAAATTCTGGTAATAAAAGAGGCACCTAGGCGACCTTGATTCCATTCAGGCTCTAAAGCCGACCAAGAACTTTGCGCATAGGAGAAACCTAGTGAAGGCACTTGGTAATGGATACCAAGGGAGAAACGAGATAAATTGAAATCGAGGCGCAGACGATAGGCAAGAGGAATATTGGATAAGAATTCACTCCAATTCCCCTTTGTACATACATTATCCCTATCCCCAGCCCAAAACCTAACATCAAAACTTTGACTAACGTCGATCCCTAAAAGGGACCCAGCTGATAAACTTAATGTTGTTGCTGCTGCAACATCGGTTGAAAACCCTATGCCTAACATACCAAAAATACGTTGTGAAATATTATCGGCAAAAACAGGCAATCCATTCTCAGTTACATCTATAATCTCGCCTTGCTGAAGTAAGAAATAGCAATCAAGATTTACGCCATAAATCCTAGAACGCAACTCTCCACCAGTTGCCCAATTGTGAACATCTATTATCGAAGCAACATTGGTTTCTGAAGATGCAACACTTAGTTGGAATTGATTGATCGAACCGAATCCTAATGAAAAATGAGAGCCAGCCATAACAGAAATGGGGATAAATAGTATTAATATAATAATGCTGGCAATTTTTTTAAGCAAAAGATTGTTCTCCTCAGCCATAAACAAGCCCCGTGTTTGCAGCACGGGGCCAGTAGATTAAAGGCTCTCTGTCTAGAAAAGGGTAAACAGTACCGAAGCACCTATGGCGCCACCATTTTCAAAATTAGGCAACAATTTATCATAATTCGATTTCTCAAAGGTAAATCCAGAATCAATCATGTAATTCAACCCAACTAGAATTTTACCCAATTTAAGGTCAGCAGTAATACGATACGTCATTGGAGCATTCATGAACGCTAAAGCAAAATCTGTATCTTCATCAATCTCATTTCCACTTGGGTCTAAAACTTTCGCATTACCCCAATCTTCATCAAACACAGCTGTAAGACGTGGTCCCATACCGACACCAATGCGCAGCAAACCTAATAAGTCAAGGGAGAGGCCACCTGTGGCTATTCCTGAAAATTTATGACCAGTTTCGAGTTTGGAGTACAAGGCTGCAATATCTAACTCTACAAAGAGCAGTCGCATCCGGATATCAGGACCAAACTCATAATTTTCAACTTTGTTCATCCCTTCTTCCCATGTGAAACCTTGATCCACGCTCACTGACCCATTATACTGTGCTGTAGCCCCAAGGCTAAGGTCAAATATCCCGGCAAATAATCCGGCTGGAACCAGAAAAAGCACTACTAATAAAACCATTAATGTCTTCTTCATTAACTTACTCCTTTCTTAGGGACTTTATCCCTGTATCATTACAATATTATAACATACACAAAACCGCAAGGTTTCAATGTATTTTATTTAAAATAGTGCCAGTTGTAGCATCACTCCAACTTTGTCTTGACCAGTTGAAGTAAAAAGATCAGCCCAGCCTTCAGGCTCTGCTAAACGTTTCATCGTTGCCTTGGTGTCTATCAGATAGAACAAACCAATTTTTGCAGAACCGAAGAGCACGTCTAACCCATATTTTAGATGGATTGGTGATTGCTCCACCACATCTAGAAAGGTAACATCTGCTGCTGGACGATGTAATATCCGAGTCTCAGATCCATCGCTAGCAAACGTGAAATCTGTTGTCAAACCACCACCCACGTTTAAATATAGGCCGTTAGTAATTAACGGTATGTCGATCGTCAGCGAAGTAAGCAAGCCAAGCTTCTGGAGTTCTTCCTCTCCTCCATTTGGAACCATTGCCAAGAACGAAATATTGAACAAAGAGAGTCGTGTATTTACCCCAATTCCCACTGTCCAATTATCGCCACTACCCATTCCTTCAAAAAAACTTTCCACAGTATCAGGGCTATCGGTATTGTAAATTCCCGATACACCTAAATCAATTTCAAATAGACTGCGCGCCCCAACCAATGTTGGAATACAAAGCACAACCAGCAAGAAGCAAAACAATTTTTTGCGCATATGATAGTAACCCTACTCCTCTTATGTAATAGTTATATAAAACACATAGCATATACATAACAACACTAAAAGGCAAAAGGATACAAAAATACCAGAGATTTTTAAGAAATTCCTTATTTGATATAGATTTACAAAATTCGCAAAAGTGTCATATACATATATGCCAACAAATAATCCATTTTACAAATCTTCTAGAGCTTCCAACCATACTGCTACACTGGCATCGCTCGGCATACGCCAATCTCCCCGTGGGCTTAAAGAGACCGAACCGACCTTTGGACCATCGGGTAGACATGAACGTTTAAATTGCTGCGCAAAGAAGCGGCGATAAAACAACTTAAGCCAACTAAGGATGGTGGTCGCCTCATACAACCCCTTAAAAGCGATTTTGGCCAAACGATAGACTTTCCTTGGATCAAAAGCCCAACGGATTGTGTAGTAAAGGAAGAAATCATGAAGTTCGTACGGACCAACAATATCTTCAGTTACTTGGGAAATTTCTCCATTACGGGCTGGCAATAATTCTGGACTTACTGGAGTATCGGCAATATCGAGCAACACTTTTTTCAAGGATTTCGAATCACTACTTTCTCCATAATACTCAATCAAATGACGAATCAAGGTTTTAGGCACTGAAGCATTCACTCCGTACATCGACATATGATCCCCGTTATAGGTTGCCCAGCCAAGGGCTAACTCAGATAAGTCCCCCGTCCCTACCACTATTGCCGATTCAGCATTAGCAATATCCATGAGCACTTGCGTACGCTCACGTGCTTGCGAATTCTCATAGGTCACATCATGCACATTCTGATCATGCCCAATATCTTCAAAATGTTGTAATACAGCTTTTGTGATATCAATCTTGCGTAATGTAACCTTTAGTGCGGCTGCTAAAGCCTCTGCATTTTCAAGAGTTTTGGCGGTGGTTCCAAAACAGGGCATTGTTATGGCAAGAATGCCACTTCTGGGTAATTTTAACCGATCAAAAGCCTCCACAGCAACCAAAAGTGCCAATGTCGAATCAAGTCCACCAGAAACACCAATAACAACCTTTTTAGCCTTAATATGTTTTAAACGAGCACCTAGACCCAGAGATTGGACCATCAAAATAGATTTGCAGCGTTGGGTGCGATCAGGACCGGCAGCAGGCACAAACGGATGACGATTGAACTCGCGTTCAAGGCTCGTCTTTGTAACAACATGTGAAAATTCAACAAAAGAATAGACCTCTTCATTGGGCGCCTCAAACGTTGTATTGCGCAAGCGCTCATTCGCTAGCCGATTAACATCAATTTCACTTGTTAAAATCCCTTCAAACGGCACCTCACACGCTTTGAGAATAATCCCATTTTCAGCAAGCAAATTATGACCGGCGAACACCATATCAGTAGTTGATTCGCCACTACCAGCGTTAGCATAAAGATAGGCACTTATTAACGCAGACGACCGCCCTTTGACGAGTTGCTCCCGATAGGCGGCCTTACCTACCAACTCATTACTCGCCGATAGATTAGCAATAATAAAAGCACCTGCTTGGGCATGCCGAGTAGAAGGTGGTGTTAAAGACGATGCATCCTCACATATTTCAATAGCAAAAGTAAAATTTTCCACCTGCGAAGAACAGAAAATTATATCGGTACCAAACGGACACTTGCACCCAAGAATTTCAATTAATCCTTTTGAAGATGGTGCTGGGGTAAACCAACGCTTCTCATAATATTCTTGGTAATTAGGAAGATGTGTTTTAGGAACTACTCCAAGGATCGCTCCTTGGTGAACAACTACTCCACAATTATAGAGTTTACCCCGCCAAAGGAGCGGCAAACCTACAATGGCAATTACCTGGAGATGAGCAGAAGCCTCGACGACCTGCTTTAGAGCTGCCACAGCACCATTGAGTAATGTTGGTTGCAAAAATAAATCACCGCAAGTGTACGCTGTCAAACCGAGTTCAGGGAATACTAGAAGTGCTACGTGTTGCTTCTCGGCCGCTTGCATGTGGAGAATAGTTTGTTCGGCATTATAGGGACAATCGGCTACACGAAGTGCTGGAGTAGCCACAGCTACCCGGATAAACCCATCTTTCATTCACAGATCCTCCTTTCAGAAAGGAATCATGAATAGTGTAACACACTCAAGTAGGTGTGACTATTAGTGGAAGTAATTATACCTAAACTTGCAGAATATTAATGCATGTGAATTGAACAAGACTATTTCATGGTAATAAATCCGCCCCTAATTACTCGCGAGTCATTCACTACGATAACAGCTTCAGGAAAGTTCTCATTTATAAGGTTTATAGCTTCAGCAATGCGCTTCCGCTTGAGATGCAGTAACAATAAATCTCTTTCTCCACTCCGGCCGGTACCTTTAACTACAGTCACGCCAAAACTTTCATTACGTAATACATTAGCAAGGTTTTTACTCTTTTCTGATTCCGGAACAATAATCTGGATTGAACTCAAACCAAACGCCAATTTATCTTCAAGCCAAGATCCCATATAATTGCCAACTGCAAAAGCTAAAGCAAAGACCACTATGCGTAAGGGATCCTCTTGAAACCCTTGCAATACAGTCCCGGTAATCACAAGCCATAAAAGAATATCGAAGAAAGCTATAATGGTACCTTTTACCCGCTCTCCACGGTTAATAAGTACCATGCGCACTGTAGCCACTGTTACTTCAAGAATTTTGCCAAAAAATATAACAAAATATATCCAGATACCCATATTTTGCAAAAAATCCATTACAGAACCTCCACAACAAGCCCCCAATTACTAGTATAATCATATTCTAGGTGAATTGGAACTAACTTGTCTGCGATATAAAACAAATGAGAGTACGACTAAAAGCACAACAACCACTACTGAAATAATGAAAACGGGAGAATCTGGTGTTTTTATACTAATACCAATTAAAGTCGTAGCAACCATACCCGGTAATAATCCTAAAATCCCTCCAGTCATATATTTTACATAGGGAACATGGAGCGAACCTAGAAAAATATTAGATATTTCATGGGGAACTAGCCCAATGAACTTTACCATGAAGGTGAAAAAAACTCCGGAGCGTTGGCTAAAACCCTCTAAATCTCCAAATTTTGGGAATTTTACCAATAACCGATCTGTGTATCCTCTGCCAGCGCTACGTCCAAAGAAATAGGGAATTTGCATATTTACTGCAATCCCCAAAATATTCAGTACAAGCGCCCAACCAAGCGGATAGATAGATCCGATTGCAATGTATAATAGCGTGTAGGGCAACCCAAACGAGACCGATTTAATCAAAAACAAACCCATAAAAGCCGCAGCTGTTAACCAGCGCCTATTACTGAACTTCGCAATTAGATTGTCTATGGCCGAAATTCCATTACGCACCACAAAGAGGGTTAATAACACTACTAGCACAATTAGAGGAAGATACCTGAGAAAACGAAATATCGTTGTTTTATTAACTTTCACTAGCTTTTAATACCTCAGCCTCTTCTTTTCATCTATACGTACGCAGAATAGCACAAAACCCAGCAAATAACATGGCCTCACATTAAATAACTAAGCAACATCCCTAAAACTGAACAATAAGAATTTCGCCACCACACCTAAATATGAGGTTGAAACGCTTTTTTCCATCACCTACTTTTCTTATTAGCCTTCCTTGATTATATTTACCGTATCGTAACCAAATTAACAATGGTTGAAATATTACTGAAGGGAGAAATCCATGATTGAACGAACCTATGCCTATAAGATTGATGAGGCTAAAACTATCGAAAAATTGATTGATGACGATCCGGTGATGATAAATCACATAATTTTACCAAAAGGGGATAAAGTCCCAGATCATCGTGCCAACTCTTATGTGCACATGATTATAGTTAGGGGCACCTTGACTTTAGAGTTGGGCGAACAAGAGCCCCACCACTATAGCCACGGTACTATTGTCAACATCCCCTTTGACACACAAATGAAAGTACGCAATGAACATGATGCAATCTGTGAGTTCTTTGTGGTTAAAAGCCCCAATCCACGCATCTACGGGAAATAATTAAACCGACTTAAGATGAACCGCCATTTTGACATGTCACGATAACTTTTAAGGGATGTCAGGCGGTTACTCTTTGTATTATGTGAATGTTTCTATCTATACAGAATAAATCCTTGCCTCCCCTTCCTACTCAAAAAACCCCACTATTCCATTATAGAGATACTCTATATTTTTGCTCTTATCTTCTGGGTAATAATCAACTAACATAGTTAGGTTTATAAGGAGGGAATACACTAACTTTTCTAGCATATGTTCATCATTTTCAAACTGTTTTTTAATCTTGATATTTTTAAATATTGCCTTGGTATTGCACAAAATCTTTTTTTCAATATTTTTAATGGATGTGTTACCTGTTAAATCTTTTACTTTTCTAACTTGAACTCCCATACATTTCCTATCGACAACCTCTTCATATATAAGTGCTATAGAAGATCTTAGTCTTTCTTTTTCAGAAAGAATGTTGTCCTGCAACTGGTCAAGTTTTTCAAATGTACCGTTCCAGCTTTTTTCCAATACGGAAAAATACAATTCGTTTTTATTAGGAAAATAATTATAGAGTGTCCCTACTGCTAAATCTGCTCTTTTGGCAATTTCTTTCATATTTGCCTGTTCATAACCCTTTTCATAGAACAGCTCTTTTGCTGATAAAAATATCCTATCTTCGATATTAAGTATTATTTTTGGCATGTGTTCCACCTAACTCTTCTATATTTTTTTTCTCTTCAACCGAGATCTCTTTTTTAATCGTATATGCAAAAAGGGCTGTTAGAATAATAGAAAGTATATCAGCTACTGGCTGTGCAGACATTATTCCAGCTAAACCTGCAGGCATGCTATATGGAAATGCATTTATCATGAATGACAATTGGCCACTAAATGCATTAAATAGAGGAGGAAAAATTAAAAGTAACGGAATAAAGAAAAGGCCTTGTCGCACAAGTGCTAAAACTGCAGCTTGCTTCCCTTTTCCAAAACTTTGGAATAATCCTGTATGTATCATCATATACCCGATCAATGGTAAAAATATATTGTATGCCAATAAATTATTAACTCCATATTCAATTACTTTTGGATCATTTGAAAATATTTTCATTAACTGCTGTGGAACAAATAAAAATATCACCAAGGCACTGAATCCAAATAAAACCATCCATCTGGTTGATATCTTTAAGCCCTCCCGAATCCTTTCATAATTTCTTGCCCCATAATTATAGGCGGCAAACGGTTGGAAACCTTGATTATACCCCATCATTACAAACAAAGGGATCATGGTTATTTTAAGTGTAATCCCTATAGCGGCTAGGGCATTTTCTCCATAAGCTGATGCCGCAACATTTTGTAGACTAAAGGCCATACTCGATAAAAACTGCATAAAAAACACAGGTAACCCAATCTTAAATATCTCTTTATAGATCTCACTTTCCCTACTAATATTCTTTTTACTTATCGTGACATAGGAGCTCTTACCTATAAAATATTTTAACAGATACACAGTCGATATTAGCTGCCCTAGTACAGTGGCAATGGCGGCCCCCCGCAGTCCCAACTTGCATGTAAACATCAGTATTGGATCAAATATTATATTTAAAACTGCACCAATAATTAAAGCATTCATACTGTATCTTGTATTGCCTTCAGCTCTTATTATGTTGTTTAACGTCATATTTATTATGGTAAATAAAGCTCCTCCTACAATCCAAAAGGAATAGTTTCTCCCAGGCACTAATACTGATTCAGTTGCGCCCATGAGTTTCAATATGGGATCTAAAAATAATAGCACCAATACGGTCACTACCGCAGCAATAATAATTGCTAAAAAAAGGGCAGTCGATGCTGTTTTATCCGCTGTTTCTTTATCTCTAGCTCCGAGACTTCTAGAAATATAAGAGCCTGCTCCAACTCCTAACATTTGTCCAATAGCTGCCAAGATCATAAACAGGGGAAATGCTACCGTTACAGCCCCCATGGTAGCAGTATCATGTAACATTCCTACAAACAGGGTATCTACAAAATTATACACAGCATTAATTATTGTTGCGATGATAGTTGGGATAGCAAGTGTTAAAAGGGTCTTTTTAATAGGACCCTGTGCCATTAGTTCAGCTCTGTTGGTATTATTGCTACTCATGTAATCATCTCCAAATATACGTAATGAACTTAGATTCATTTAATGAATCAAGGTTCACCTTAATTCTAATTACGATGAGTGTCAAGTTTATAGGACCCCAAAAATCACCCTATATTAGCTAATTCTGTTCACCAATAGCCCCTAAACGTTAAATTGGAAATACTGAAGCTCGAAGAGAGGGAATTAGGAATGCAACGAACACACATAATTTAGTAGGAAGTAAATTGATTAGCACTATTTCCTAGTGCATACGTCGATCTATAAAAAAAGATTGAGCACAGGCAAAAAGCAAGATATTCCTATTAACAACATAATAGGAATTCTCACCGATGAAATCGTTGTGTTTCTATGCTTTAAAAATAAAAACGCGATGTTATGCTTAAACAGGCTTAAGAAAAACTGCCGCTTCAACATGGAACGAGAGCATCAGGTTGATGTCTGGTATGTATTTTTCGTTTTGTCCGTTCTCGGGAACAGGTCAATAGTGGTTTTTATGGGGGTGTTCTGTTCGAGGGAATAGGTCAATGGTTTTTGTCC
>JAQVOO010000181.1 GCA_028702575.1 Sphaerochaetaceae bacterium | reverse complement strand
CAATTCCAGCTGTTCGCTCAATATTTGGATGACTGTCTACCAAGGAAAGGCCGGCTGGAAATAATGGATTCACATTGGCAAATCCACCTGCACGCCAAAAGACTTCCATGGCTCCCATTATGGAGTGTCCGCCCGTCCCAAAAACATGGATCAATTGATCTTTTTCGATGCGCTCAGCAATCATCCTAGCTGCGCGATCAATCGATTCAGTTTCTTCATTGGTAATCTTTGTAAGGATTTCAGTAACCTTCTCTAAATACACTTTTGCTGACTTCATTCAATTCTCCTTTTTATTCTTTTATGCTTTATATACATCAATGCCAGACATAATCGTTCTAGCAATATTCAACCGTGCAGCTCCTTTTTCATAGGAGAAAACAGAGAAATTCGCTGGTCCTCCCACTTCAAAAGAGCAGTAACCTGAAGTATCGAACCCTAAATTCTGTGCTGGATTTATTGTACATAATTTTATGGTGTCCTTAAGATTATTACCTGTATACTCCATAAATCTGACAATGTCCCAATCTAATAGATGGGCTGCACCAGCTAATACACTCGTTCCATGCAATCCTAGATGCCCGTCTTCATGCACATCGATATCAAGATCGCCCCATTTATAAACACCAGGAGTGTAACCTCCAAGTAAAGCAGCATCGCTTACTAAAAATAGTTTATCCAAACCTTTAGCTCGCGCAAAAACTTTCACCACCGCCTCTGGTAAATGGTACCCATCACAGATAAGTCCAGCCGATAACTCATCAGCAGCCAACTGCTCCCAAATATAATTGCGCAAACGGGGTATCTCTGTATAACTACCATTGCCTAAATGCGTAGAAAGTGTGGCACCGGCATCTATGGCTTCCCTAATTTGTTCAGGACTCGCCCCAGAATGCCCTATAGCAACTTTAACGCCACTCTTTACCACAGCCCGAATAAAGTCTAAAGCTCCTTCAGTCTCTGGTGCTACGGTGAGGTACGATATGTTACCTTCAGCAGCTTCCTGCCACTCTTCAAATTCCTTGATTGAGGCAGTCCGAATATATTTGAGATCGTGGACGCCACGGGGGCCATCGATAGGTGATATAAAGGGACCTTCTATGTGAAAACCTAGAATTGCAGCTCCTACTATCTCATCACGCTTCATGGCCTCACAAGTAACTTTTAGATTCCTAAGCAATTGGGCATGAGGCATTGAAACAAATGTCGGGACATGACACGTGGTACCTGACTTCGATAAATGATCGACTAACGTGCGCACATCTTCAGCTTTTAGTTCTTTCAGACTGTAATCAACTCCATAATAACCATTTACCTGCATATCTAAAAACCCAGGACTGATGTAGGGCAAATTATTATCTTCAGGAATATCTTGCATCGCAATGATGCCATTCTTATCAAATTCTATTTTTATGGGCTGATCCGTAAAGATTGATCGCCCGCTAATCTCACTCTTTGGCATAGCTGGCCTCCTATCGTAGATGCTTTATTCGTTCATTATATTTTTTGTGCCATTTCTTATTAGCAGCATCACCTTCTGGCAAGTTCGCACTCATCCAAACAGGTGGTTCAATATTCTTGGCAAGTAATTTTTCTACAGTTGCCACTACAAGAAGATTTAAACAATAGCTGTTCAAAATTGTTGAAGTAGGTCCAACCTTCTGATTGAATCCATCAAATGCAACAGCAGCATCACCTAGTGGTAAATGACAATCTACAAAAACATCGACCAACTCATGCAGATTCTTTCCCGAAGAATGGCGCATACGGGCATCGCGAGGAACACTATTGGCAAATCCAGTACTTGTTACCCCAATGGTCTTTACACCCAGCTCCTTTGCCGTCAGTGCCGCATCTATCGTAACAGGGTTGATACCATAAGCATTAACGATTATTAGCGTCTCGCCCTGCTTTACCTCATAGGAATGCATTATATTTGCCGCAAGCCCCTCAGTCCGTTCCATCCAATTGGAATGGAGTGCTCCATTACTAGGCAAGAGACTGGCATCAAGGAGTGGATTGGTCGGAGCCAAACTCCCAGCACGCCAAAAGACTTCCATGGCTCCCATGGTAGAGTGTCCGCCAGTGCCAAACACGTGAATTAACTCGTCGCGTTCAATACTCGCTACCATCAAATCTGCTGCTTGTGAGATTGTAGTATCATATTCTTGGTTAATCAGATCAAATGCTTCTACAATCGTCTTGTTATACGCTGCTGCATATTTATTCATTACAGTACTCCTTTACTATATACTTATATTTTATTAATCATTACATGGGATAGATATTCGTATATTTGCCTTTTCAACTTGCTCGACCGGCTCCAAAAAATGTTCAATTATACATTTTTTTACAAGCTCAGGTTCTTTCGTTGCGATAGCGTCTACTAAACTTTTATGAACATCATAATATTCGAAGCGATTCCGCGTGACATATTGATGTTGCCTATTGAGCTTCACTTGTACTTGCGAGAACATATTAATTAAATCAACCAACAATTGATTATCACTACGGTAGAATAATTTGCTATGGAATTCAGCATGAGCTTTGATCAAATCCTCTTCAGGGCATTGTTTCTCGATCATATCGCGTTGGCGCTTGAGATCACTATAAAATCCAGAAATATCTTCATCTGTGAAATGAGCCAAATCCCTAAGAAGGAACGCCGTTTCAAGGGTAATTCGCACCTCAAGGAGATCTCGAAAGGTTTCAATTGTTGCCGGAATGGTATAGGCAAGGTTCTTGACCATAGAATCAACATCTACTTTACCAACGAAACGGCCGATACCCTGCTTAGCTTCTATTAACCCAATTAATTCCAATCCATTTAACGCTTCCCGAACTACTGTCCGACTAATTCCCAATTTTTCTGAAAATTCTTTTTCTGTAGGGAGCGGATCTCCTGCAATGAGTTGGCTATTAATTATAAAATTGCGTATCTCTTCTTGAATTCGCACTTTCAAGTTTGCTTCTTTAATCTGAGGGAAATTATATTTATCAAATGTGTCCTTAGATTTTGAGTTCTCCTGTAGGACATTTTCTTCCTCTATATCCCTCGTCATCCCTTTATTGCTCCTTTAGTGATTCCTTCTATCAATTGTTTTTGGAAAATCATAAATATTATTACCGGTGGTAGCAACGCAAGGAATATAACAGCACCTAGAATTCCATAACTCCACCCCTCGCCTCTTAGTAAAGTCAAACCAACGGTAAGTGGCATTGCAGGTGTTTGAGTTGCTAATGTACGTGCTAAAATATATTCTCCCCAAATGTTATAAAAACAGAATATTATTACAATAGAAATTCCATTTAAACCAATCGGCATCATTATCTTCCACCATGTGGCAAAGACACTAGCCCCATCGATTTCAGCAGACTCTTCAAGTTCCTTGGGAATTGAACGGAAGATACCGCGCATTACGAATATTGAAAAAGGTAAAACAGTTGTCACGTTAGGCAAAATTAGGCCTAAATTGGTATTAAGTAACCCTACCTCATATTCCATAATGTAAATTGGAATTAATAACACTGCTAGGGGGAATGTAACAATAAACAAGATGAACCCCATGATGACATTTCTTCCTTTAAAGGGAAGCCTAGCAAACGCATAGCCACACATGGTACTTAATACAGTAGTAATTAATACTCCAGCAATAGTAATAACCGTACTATTGTAATAATACAGAAGATATACACCCCGTCGCTCAAAGATATAGCGATAGTTTTCAAACGATGGGTTTCGGGGAAAAAAGGTTGGACTTGAGCCGATGATATCTTTCTCTAATTTGAAAGAGGTCACAATAGCATAAATAACTGGAGTGATAAAAACCAAAGATATTAATACTAGTAAAATAGCAAGCACCCATTGGCTCTTTGAGTTATAAGTTAAGGATTTACTCTTCATGATTAATCATCCTCCTTTACATTGATTCTGAGGTTGATTAAGGAAAAAATTAGAATAATTATACTTAAAATAAATCCTAAAGCTGTAGCATATCCCATTTCAAAATACTCAAAGGCATTATCATAGATATGCATGTACATAACCCGTGTTGCATTACCTGGAGACCCTCCCGTCATAACCGAAGGTTGAACAAAAACTTTTAATCCCGTCAAAATTGCCCAGATACCGGTTATCACATACGTCTCACGTAAATTAGGTAAAATAACTCTGGTAATTGTTTGGAGTGCATTAGCACCGTCAATTTTAGCAGCTTCGAGGATATCTGTAGATATCGATTGCAATCCTGCCAAGAATAAAATAGTCTGGAACCCTACAGTACTCCAAATAGTCACCAGGACAATAGTTCCCATAGCAGTACTTCTACTAGTCAACCAGCCCCGCGTAAATTGCTGTAAATTAAGGACATCTCCAATAATAAAATTTAACAATCCAAAGTTTTCGGCAAACACCCAGTT
>JAQVOO010000180.1 GCA_028702575.1 Sphaerochaetaceae bacterium | reverse complement strand
GTGATTGTCAACTCTGTGCCCGTAGCAACGATTGTGAATTACGCCAGTTAGCAGATGAGCTTGGAATCCGAAAAATTCGCTATGAAGGAGAAAAACCAGGTGCCACGATTGACACGACCAGTGTTGCACTAATCCGTGATAATGGCAAATGTATTAAGTGTCGTAGGTGTGTCCAAGTCTGTAGCGAAATCCAACATGTAGGCGTTCTTTCAGCCCAATATAGGGGGTACCACACGACGATTGGTCCAGCCTTTAGTGATCCTTTAGAGAGTGTGGCTTGTGTCCAGTGCGGCCAGTGTGCAGCGGTTTGCCCAGTTGGAGCCATTATTGAAACAAGTCACATTGAACAGGTGCTTAACGCCCTTGATAACCCCAAACAACACGTTGTCGTCCAAACAGCTCCGGCAATTAGGGCTGCCCTCGGGGAGTGTTTTGGGTTACCGCCAGGCACTTTGGTAACTGGCAAAATGGTGACGGCATTACGAGAGTTGGGATTCAATGCCGTCTTTGACACTAACTTCGCCGCTGATTTAACCATTATGGAAGAGGGAACTGAACTATTAACTCGTCTACGTAACCTTTTTGTTCTTGGAGGGGAGCCACGATTACCCCAATTTACCAGTTGTTCACCAGGTTGGATCAGTTATGCTGAACACTACTTCCCTGATATGCTCGATAAAATCTCAAGTTGTAAATCACCACAACAAATGTTTGGAGCCTTAGCAAAAACCTATTATGCGCAAAAAGCCGGTATCGATCCAGCCAACATGGTAGTGGTTTCGGTTATGCCGTGTACAGCAAAGAAGTTTGAAGCGGTTCGTCCTGAGATGCGTTCGAGCGGATTCCAAGATGTCGATTATGTGCTCACTACCCGCGAACTGGGTGATCTCATAAAAATGAGTGGCATAGACTTCCCCACTTTGGCCGATGGTGTGATGGATGCCCCGCTAGGGCTATCGACAGGGGCTGCCGACATCTTTGCTAATACCGGAGGTGTGATGGAAGCCGCATTGCGCACTGTTCATGCCATTACCACTGGCCGTCCATTAGCCACTGAAGATCTTCATATTGATTCTTTAGCAGGATTAGAAGGTATTAAAACAGCCTCGGTAGTACTTACTAAAACTGTTGATGCTTGGTCATTTCTAGAGGGAAAGGAAGTTAAAGTCGCCGTCGCACATGGTCTCGGTAATGCTGCTAACATTGTTGAACATATTCGTAAAAATCCTAATGAGTTCCAGTTTGTAGAAATAATGACTTGCCCAGGGGGTTGCATTGGCGGCGGTGGGCAACCACGCTTTACCACTAATGAGATTCGTAAGGCACGCATTGCAGCTATTTATCAAGAAGATGAGGGCAAACCTTTCCGACAGTCCCATAACAACCCAGCTATTGTGCAAGTCTACGAAGAGTTTTTAGGAAAACCTCTAGGAGAAAAGTCTCACCATTTGTTGCACACCACCTATGAAGAAAAGCCGCGCGTAAAGCACTAGAGGTAGAGAAAAACCTCTAGTGCTAACACCAACAACATCATGCTTCGTAGCTTTTGCTAACGGTAAAAATTCGTTGTTGTCTACTCTTGTTAGCTCTCTCGGCTAAGATCATTATTGAATTGAGGCTACTTTGTAAATCAATGTTCTTTTTAGATTTTGACAGGAGTCAGTGGAAGATTATACTTAGGAGGTCACGCGAACTCGCACCTCAACAAGGTGTAGCTCTTCTTCAGCTCGTAGCATAGTTTCTCTCCCACAAGGCAGTTCTAGCAGAACTCCAAGCTTAAGTGGTTGGAAGTTATCGAGTAAAATGGATCCAGAGCCAGCTAAGGGGACAAGCAAAGTACGGTGTGCTCTACTAGCTGGAATATTGGTGACTTCACCGGTTGGTACAACGATGACCCGGGTCTCAATCGTACTCTTATCCTTTGAGAGAGTCTCTACCAGCGGTTTTAATGGACTGTTAGTTTGTTTATCGGCAACGAGAATCCCTTTTGAACTCGCTGCAATAACAAGGTTTTTAGTTCCTAAAGCAACAATAGGAATAGTGAGGTTGTTAACTATTGTAGTCGATTGAACGTCTGGATCCTTCACATATTGACCAAAGCCCTGCTTGCCAAGCACACTACTAAGCGAATCCCAGGTTCCAAGGTCCTTCCAAAAACCATCGTAGGGGACCATAGCTACCAAGCTCTCTTTTTCAACTACAGCGTAATCAAAACTTATTGTTGGTAACATTGCATAGGAGTCATAGAGATAGGAAAAAGAAAACTCTTGCCCTTGTTCCTCGATAATAGATTTTAGAAAACCCACGGTAAAGGCAAATACTCCACTATTCCAACGCGCCCCTTTTGCAAGCAATTCCTGAGCAACTTTCTCAGTCGGTTTTTCTATAAAACGTTCAACTAGAGTATAACCAGCATGAGAAGAAGCTGGTAAAATATATCCGAAATGACACGACGGTGAGGTAGGTTTTACTCCCATAAGTACTATATTAGCAACTTTTCTTGCTGCCAATTCTGCCATACTCCTTATAGCTGAGAAATAAGTTTGCTCAACATAACCATCGACTGGCACTACTACGACCACATCATCTTCGTTGCCTCTCTTTTGTCTAGATGAGAAGGCGGTGGCTAGCACTATTGCGGCAAAGGTATCGTGTCTTTGCGGTTCACATGAAATAGAGACGGTATTCCCTAATTGAGCTCTGATTTGACTTTCTTGGGCGTTATTTGTAGCTATAACAGTTTTCTCATCAGGGAATTCGGTTTGTATCTGCCGATAGGTTCTTTGGAGCATCGATTCTTTTTCACCACTGTTAGCATCTAGCAAGGGGAGAAATTGTTTAGCCTGTATTTCGTCAGAAAGAGGCCATAATCGTTGGCTAACTCCCCCTGCTAAAAGAACAATGTGTATCATAGGCTTAGTATTACGCCGAATTTGCCATTACACAAGCCTCTTATGGGACAAAAACCTCATCCTCTTCAGAATGCAATCGCCCCTTGACTACTATACAAACGTATAGTATATCTCAAGTATGTCCACCATCTTGATTGGTACATCAGGTTATAGTTACACAGAATGGGTTGGTCCTGTCTATCCTAAAGGGACCAAGGCTGAGTCGTATCTTGACTACTATAGCACTCTTTTTCCAACGGTTGAGTTGAACTTTAGTTATTATAGGATGCCGAAAGCAGATCAATTGCAAGCAATGCATGCTAAGAGTAAGTCGTTACTTTTTTCCATAAAAGCCCATGAATCACTCACCCATACAATCGACACAGCACAATGGCGAACAGCTGCCATGACTTTCCGCCAAGCAATTACGCCGTTGTTGGAGGCGGAAGTTCTGAAAGCTGTTTTATTGCAATTCCCCTCCTCTTTTCATTATGAGCCAGATCGAAGGCGTTATCTCGATGCATTACTCCGTTTTCTTCCTGACCTCCCTCTCGCAATCGAATTTCGCAACGGGCAGTGGTATAACAATCGGACCCTAGAAGCCCTTAGAAGCCGGCAAGTCACGCTGGTCGCTCTGGATCTACCAGCGATGCAAAGTTCACCCCCTATGATGGATGTAATTACTGCCCCGCTCGCTTATATTCGTCTCCACGGAAGGAATGAAAAATCTTGGTGGGGTTCAGATGCTGCCTCACGGTATGACTATCTCTATTCAGAAAAAGAGCTAGTAGCTATCGTTGAGCGGATTTGGGGTCTTGCTACAAATTCTCGCGTAGTATTAGTCTATTTCAATAACCATAGGAGGGGGCAAGCTGTCCAGAATGCTCTTTCCCTACAAAAGCTCATTTTAGCTAAGAAGGCTCAGGATGAAAAATGATTTAGCAACTATTATTCATGTCAATGTTAGTGATTTTGTAGCTTCGGTTATGGCTTTAAAGAATCCTGCTTTGCACGATCGGGCCTTTGTTGTAACGCACCCTGCTGCTACCCGCCGAGTTGTCATTACCCCCTCCCGCAGGGCCTTTGCCGAAGGGATCTACGCGGGAATGCCAATCGCCACAGCGCTTTGCAAATTGCCTACACTCCAGCTGGTCTCTCCAGACACACTTGCGTGTAATCAAGTTACTGTTGCCATGCTCAACATTGCTTCTCATTATACTCCGACGGTCCAAAGTGATGGTAATGGGCATCTCTATCTTGATGTAGCGGGTACTACTCGCTTGTTCGGTGCTCCCATCGATTGTGCCGTTCGCCTGCGCAATGAGATTCAAGCTACTTTAAACTTAGCCCCTGCTGTGGCAGTTGCCACTAATAAGTTAGTTGCAAAAGTAGCCACCCGCACAATCCGGCCAGATGGAATTACCCAAATTCGGCAAGGAGAGGAAGCTTCATTCCTAGCTATGCAGGATATTACCCTATTGCCTGGAGTAGGTCCCCGTATAGGTCGACTTTTAACTATTGCGGGGTTCC
>JAQVOO010000179.1 GCA_028702575.1 Sphaerochaetaceae bacterium | reverse complement strand
CCTTACGCCCCAAGTGGAGTTCTACATCTAACTCCTGGGTGTTGCACCAGATTTCCTCGATTGACTTTCCTTTCCATAAACCCTTAGAAAGCGCAGGTCGAATGTAGGGCGGGTCTAAATCAGAGCTAATCAGACCTATGGAGTTCTTAGGGTCTAACTCGCGAATACCGCGAACAGCAGCATCTCCAGTTAAACCGCCGCCGATAATTAAATAGTGGTAATGTTTCATAGCCACCCTCCTAGCTAAATATCGTTATAAAACAAAGATACTCAGGGTAAAATGGAGAGTCAACATCTAATATATAACATGCTCAGCTACACTAACTTTGCTGGGTTGGATATCCTTGTTCTTCTAAAAGAGAGTAAAGAATCTTTAACTATATCAATTTACTAAAAAAAGCTTAGACCATTTTATGGTCATCTTCTCCAATTTTTAGTACGTTAGATATAGTTGTATACATGCAAGGAGCCAATATTTTGGAAGCACATAATCAAACCATCGTGTCCCTAGAAGATGTTCATAAAATATATCCATTAGGAAAAACAGAAGTTCATGCCGTTAAAGGCGTCTCTTTTTCAATAACCAAAGGGGAGTTTATTTCGATTGCTGGTCCATCGGGCTCAGGGAAGTCTACCATCTTGAACATGATTGGGTGTATTGATACCCCAACTAGTGGCACTGTTACAATTAACAATACTAAAACTAGTGGCATGAACGATAATGAAATTACTCGTTTACGTCATCAGACATTAGGTTTTATATTCCAAAGCTTCAACCTAATTCCGGTGCTCAATGTTTTTGAAAATATTGAGTTTCCCCTACTCTTAGATAATAAAACAAAAGGGAACAAAAAAGAGCGCCAAGAGTGGATCGATTATCTGGTTGCGGAGGTGGGACTTGAACAATGGCGGCACCATAAGCCGGCTGAGCTTTCAGGGGGACAACGCCAGCGAGTAGCAATTGGGCGAGCTTTGGCTACCAAACCCCTCATTGTTCTGGCCGATGAACCGACGGCTAACTTAGATTCAGCTACTGGTGAGGCCATTATTGAACTGATGAAGAAAATGAATCAGGATGTAGGGACCACCTTCATCTTCTCTACTCACGACCAATCTATTGTCGATATCGCGGACCATGTTATTCGTCTACGTGATGGTTTGATAACCCACAATGATCGTAAGAGTCAGGAGTAGCAAATGGATATGGTCCTCATTAAAGTAGCCTTCAGAAACCTCCGCCAGCACATGACAAAAACTCTGATTATCGGAATTCTTATTGCGTTGGGTATTATTATTTTGGTAGTTGGTTATAGTTTTATGGATACGATTAAAGCTGGTATAGAGAAAAACTATATTGAAAATTATACTGGTAATATTTTTATAGCACCCAACTCTCTCAAGGATCCTGGCCTTATCGTCTCCCCAGAATCGATGCAAACAGGCCCAAAAGTTCTCGATAACTTTAACGAAGTGCGTTCTTACATAGAATCTCTGCCCCAAGTAACGGGGACTACTGGGCAATTGAACGGAATTTCAATGATTCAATGGGGCGAGCTGGGAGACGGTTTTGCGATCCTTTTCGGAGTCGATAGCGCTTCGTATCAACAGTTATTTCCCACGGGAATCAAATTACTTGAAGGAACTTTCCTTGCTCCCGGCCAAGAGGGTATTGTTCTATCACGTACTGTCGCCAACATACTAAAAGAGACAGCAGGAAAAGAGATCCATCCAGGTGATAAAATTCTTCTTTCATCGATTAATAAAGTTTCTGGAACTAAGATTCGAGAGGTGACGGTACGCGGTATTCATGATTATGGTGATGCCGCTTTTGATCTTTCATTTATCTCTTTTATTGATGAGACCAACCTACGTATAATGAACGGGTTGGTGCTTAACAAAGCTGATGATTTAAACCTCTCAGCAGTAGAGAAAGATGCGCTAGGCGACCTCGATGAAACTGATTTATTTAGTTCTGGAGACCTCGACTCCCTTCTTTCAGAAGTAAGTACTTTAGATACTGGCATTTTTGGCTCTACAGATGAAGATCTGTATAATGTCCTGGGCGACACCTCACAAAGAGCCTTTTTAAGTGAAACTGATGCTAATGCATGGAATTTTCTTTTGGTCAAAGTTGACGATAATAGCAAGACCAAAGCTACCATAAAAGAGCTTAATACCTATTTTGAAAAAAATGGTATTGAGGTAACAGCTTATAATTGGCTCGACGGAGCTGGTATGTCGGCTCAACTAGCCGACACGATTAGTATTGTGTTCAATGTGCTTATTCTCATTATTGCCGTGGTGGCAGTTATCATTATTATGAACACGTTGGTTATCTCGGTCTCTGAACGCTATGGCGAAATAGGAACTATGCGTGCAATTGGAGCTAAAAAGTTGTTTATTAGAAAAATGATCTCCCTTGAAACGCTCATGATCACCTTAGTGTTTGGTTTTATTGGAGTCATCCTTGGTATTATCATCCTTTTGATTATTAGAGGGATTGGCATTCAAGCTACAAACCAATTCCTCCAAATTTTATTGGGAGGAGATGTCTTTAGACCCATGATCTCCATCCCTGCCATCCTCTCCTCAGTGGGCATGGTCTCCTTGGTAGGTATATTGGCTAGTTTATATCCTGTCGCGGTAGCATTAAAGATTTCGCCCTTGGAAGCGATGAATAAAGGATAAACATAGTATGAATTTATTAAAAATAGCCTTTAGAAATGTGTCGCGCCAAAAGCGGAGAAGTAACCTTCTCGCCATTGCAATTGCCTTTGGGGTCATGATGATCATTTTAGTAAATAGCCTGACTCATGGGCTTGTCCAAAATACCCAAACTAATTTCGAATCGGCGCTGGGAGGCCACATCTATATTTCCGGCGAGATTCTCCTCCCCAGTGGGCGCAAAGCAAATCGAATCGATAACACAGCTGTATTGAATGCAGTCATACCTCAATTTAGTTCCTTTATAATAGACAGCCAAAAACGATCATCTATTTCTGGTAATTTTATATTCAGATCTAAAACTACCTCAGGAATGGTTTATGGAGTGCATTGGGATGAAGAAGAATCTTTGCTTAATGCTCTTTCAGTCGTAGAGGGTTCACTCGATAGAATTAACGAGGCTGATGCCATTGTGTTACCACTAGAAGTTATGGAAAAACTGAACTTAGTCCTCAACGAAAAGCTCTTACTTACCTTTGATACTGTTACAGGGCAAGCTAATGTGGGTGAATTTACCATCGTCGCAGTGACGAAAGACACCTCAGGGTTAGGCTTTTCAGCTGCATATGCTAATATTGATTATGTTAATGCACTCCTTGGTTTAGAAACTGATGAATACCAGTCTTATAATTTAATCCTGACTAGTTTGTCTTTGGTAAACCCCATAACCGAGCAAATTAAACAGGCTATTCGAGCACAAGGGGTTCCCTTAAAACCGGAACCGGAAAAAGAAGATGTTTCTATGTTTTCAATGGCCATCGAAGGTATGTTTGGCTCCGTGGCCAACGAAGAACCATGGGAAGGAACCCGCTTTAAGGTCGAGAACCTAAATGATTTTATGGATATGGTGACCCAGGTAGTGGCAATTCTAGACGCAGTGGCGCTGGGCATGTTTTTAATTATGCTCATGATTACGATGGTAGGCTTAGTGAATACTTTCCGCATGATCATGATTGAAAGGACTCAAGAAATTGGCACGATGCGTTCTGTGGGGATGCAAAAACGAGATGTAACTAAACTATTTCTCCTAGAGGGGCTAATTTTAGCCTTGCGGGGAGCTCTTTTGGGGATTATCGCGGCAATGGTAATTGGTGCGATTATAAGGATCATCCCCTTCCCCGATGGGACTCCACTGGCTATTTTGCTCCATAATGGGCATATCTCGGTACCTTTGGTACCTTCTAATATTATAATGGTCACTTTTATAATATCTATAATTACCGTTTTGGCGGTGTGGTCCCCTGCCCGTAAGGCAGCTAAACTAACTCCAGCCGACGCTTTACGCTCTTAATAAAAAGGAATACCCATGAATAATAAGAAGAAAATACTACTCATACTCCTACTACTGGTAGTGGTATCACTAGCGGCGATATCAGTTGAAGAGGGGCAGTTATTATTGGCCAAAATTGACCAACAATCGAATTTTGAAGGGACAAATTTATCTGCTTTGATGACCATGATTGCCGAAGATCCCGATACAGGCATAGAAAAGACTAAAGTATTACAATATCGCAGCGATGACGATGATAAATTTTTATTACTGATTCAGGAACCGGCGGTAAAAAAAGGGCAAGGATATTTACTCATCGAAGATAATTTGTGGTTTTATGACCCCGAAAGTAGAAAATTTTCCCATACCTCATTAAAAGACCAATTTAATAATTCAGATGCAAATAACTCAGACTTCAATGCCTCTTCTTTAGCAAAGGACTATGTAG
>JAQVOO010000178.1 GCA_028702575.1 Sphaerochaetaceae bacterium | reverse complement strand
TTCTCATTGGAGCCTCCATTATGGGGGTTATTCGAAATGGCTTAGTTCTGATGCGAGTTTCGGCCTATTGGCAGACCGCAATTATGGGTTTGATTGTTATTTTAGCTGCTGTTATTGACCGTGTTAAGAATAAAAAGGTGTAACAGATGGAAAATTACCTCATAGAAATGTGTAATATAAGCAAGAGTTTCCCAGGAGTTCGTGCTTTACATAATGTTAATTTGGAGATTTCAAAAGGAGAAATTGTCTGTCTGTTAGGGGAAAATGGGGCTGGTAAATCGACATTGATGAAGGTGTTAACCGGTGTCTATAAACAAGATTCTGGAATGATTCTGTTTAATGGAAAAGAGTTGGATCTAACAAATACCCGCCAGGCCTACCAGCGGGGTATTAATATTATCTTTCAGGAATTCAATCTGTGTCCCAATTTATCGGCAATGGAAAATATTTTTCTGGGCAATGAAAATAGAACAAAATATGGGCTATTTTCTCATAAGAGGACTCGTCAGAAAGCTTTAGACTTGTTTAAAAAATTAGATATTGTCATTAATACTGATGTGCCAGTGGCTACCTTAAGTGTAGCTCAACAACAAATGGTCGAGATTGCTAAAGCGCTGTCGTATGAGACGAAATTACTCATCATGGATGAGCCCACTTCAGCCTTAACCATGAAGGAGATAGAAACCCTGTTTACTATAATAAGGAGTTTGAAAAAGCAGGGTGTTGCTGTTATCTTTATCTCCCACAAGTTAGAAGAGGTTTTAGCTATAAGCGACCGGATTGTAGTTTTACGCGATGGTGAAAATTGTGGAAATATACTGGCAAAAGATGCTACTGAAAATACCTTGGTCTCTTTAATGGTTGGCCGTGCCATGACCAATTTCTATACCAAGCGTAATTGTCAGCCAAGTGAAGAGATCTTGCTGGAGGCACGGGGAATAACAGGGGGAACTAAAATTAAAGATGTCTCTTTTTCCATTAGAAAAGGGGAAGTGTTAGGGTTGGCTGGGTTGGTTGGAGCTGGGCGCAATGCGTTGGTGAAATTACTAATCGGAGCTGATCCCAAAAGTGGCGGATCAGTTTATATGCATGGCCAAGAGATACGAATACAAAGTCCCAAAGATGCTATTAAACATAGAATTGCCTATTTACCAGAGGATAGAAAATTCGCTGGGTTAGTGTTGCCGATGACAACCAGAGAAAATGCAACGCTATGTGTCCATACTAAAATTCAAAATATGATTGGCGTGATCAATCGAAAAAAAGAGAACGCTATTGCTGATACCTATATTGATGATTTACGGATTAAGGTCTTTTCAAGAGAGCAGGTAGCCGAGACCTTGTCAGGAGGGAATCAACAGAAGATTGTCCTTGCTAAAGCTTTAGCGGTCGAGCCGCTATTGTTAATCTTGTGTGAACCAACCCGTGGTATTGATGTTGGAGCTAAAGCCGAAGTGCATAGTATTATTGCCGAACTAGCCGATAGTGGTATCTCAATTTTAATTATTTCTTCTGAATTACAAGAAATTTTAAATTTGGCCGATCGGGTTTTAGTTATGCATGAAGGGGTCATAACCGCAAACTTTCCCATTGCTGACGCAAATCAAGAAAATGTGATGCGGGCTGCCATTGGTTCAGCTTGAGGCACCCTATGCAAAAATATCTACTTGGAATTGATAATGGTGGTACTTTAATCAAAGTCGTTATCTACGATGTGCATGGTAATGAAATAGCGCTAGCTAAAAGTAAGACTGAGTCAATTATTTCTGAACCTGGTTTCAGTGAACGTGACATGGATAGGCTATGGCAGGCCAATAGGGGTGCCATCAAAGAAGTCTTGGAAACATCTCATATACATCCAGCTTCTATTTGTGCCATCGCCGTCACCGGCCAAGGCAATGGTCTTTATCTTGTCGATAATAAAGGGAATCCTTGTCGTTATGGTATTACCTCTGCAGATACCCGTGCCCAAAGTTATGTAGATCGCTGGAATGAGGATGGTACAACCGAATCTGTCATGCATATGACGTGTCAGGCTGTTTGGGCTGGACAGCCAGTTGCCATTCTTGCCTGGTTACAGGAACACGAGAGAGAGGTGTTAAAAAAAACACGCTGGATCTTTATGTGTAAAGATTATATTAGATACTGCCTTAGTGGCGAGGCCTGGGGAGAAATAACCGATTATTCAGGAACCAACCTCGTTAACATGCATACCTTAGCTTATGATGATCAAATCCTTTCTAATTTTGGTTTAAATGAAGTTCGCGACAAATTACCACCATTAAAAAATTCGACCGATTATTGTGGTGCTATTAGCCCCTTCGCAGCCCAAGAAACCGGGTTAAAAGAGGGAACACCGGTCTATGGCGGTCTCTTTGACATTGATGCTAGTGCCATGGGTCTAGGAATGATTCAAACCGATATGCTCGCTATTATTGCGGGAACGTGGAGTATTAACGAATATATTTCTCGCTCTCCTGTTTGGGCTAGATCTTTGAAATGTACTGCCTATTGTATGGATGGCTATTATTTAATAACAGAGAGTAGCCCCACTTCGGCTAGTAATTTAGAGTGGGTGGTGAATAACCTTAACCTTGACCTTCCTAAAGGAGTTTCTCCCTATGCCTATTGTGATCAGGTGGTCAATCAATTAGCGCCTGAGGCCTCAAATGTGGTGTTTTTACCTTTTCTTTATGGGAGTAATGTAGGGGCTCAATCTTCAAGTGCCTTCTTAGGATTAAGTGGTTGGCATACAGTTGATCATCTCTTGCGAGCTGTATTTGAAGGTATTGTCTTTTCGCATCGGATGCATATTGAACAGCTCAAGCACGAGGTAAAGAGCTTTTCTGTGGCACGCTTAGCAGGTGGTACAAGCCGCTCTCGCGTCTGGGTTCAGATGTTTGCTGATATTCTTCACATGCCCTTAGAGATCATGGAAAACAAGGAGGTAGGGGCCCTCGGTGCCGCTATGGCAGCTGGAGTTGGAGCACAACTATTTGCGTCCTTCCCTGAAGCTGCTACAAAGATGGTGCGGGTAAAAGAGAAGTTCTATCCACGTCCAGAGTTCAGCGCTGTCTATGATAAAAAGTATGAGCGCTATTGCCAAGCAATTGATGCATTGAAAAGTTTTTGGAATGTGTGCTAGAATCAGGTTTAATTTAAAAGTTTTACTTCTATTTGCTACGAGGAATAAGGTCTTATACACGCGCTGTCCATGATCTGTATTTCTGGTTTTGTTTTTTAAGAAGAAAAGTTTTGCTGGGAGGTGCTCTTGTGGCACGTTACGAAACAGAATTGATGGTTACGGTATCGAAACTCTATTATTTGAACCAACTTAAGCAGGAAGAGATCGCCTCGAGGTTGAATGTTTCGCGGGCATTAGTTTCGCTGATCTTAAACGAAGCCAAGCGTGTTGGTATTGTTGAGTTTAGAATCAACGATCCTCAAAGTGAAAATGAAGATTTGGCACGCCAGTTACAGCACTATTTCCCCGCGATACAGTTTGTGGTAATTCCGTCATCTTCAAGGGATGAAAAAGTCCTGCGAGAATTTATTGCTAGTCGCTCAGTCGAGGTGATTAACGACCAACTTCAAAATGGTCAAACAATTGGAATTTCCTGGGGTAGAACCTGTTATGCTATTATGTCTACATTTACCGCCAAGACAGTGCAAAGATTATCGAATGTGGTTCCTATGGTGGGGGGGAGTAATAAGAACCTGCCCCGTTTCCAGTTGAATGAACTGGTTCGTGTATTTGCTGCATCGATGAGTGCCACCCCCCATTTTATTCACGCCCCAGCGTTAGCTGAATCGATGGAAGACTACGACCTCTATAACAGAAGTTCTTCTATGAAACAAATTTGCAAGATGTGGAAAAAAATAGATTTAGCCATTATGTCGGTGGGACCTCCGCCCATTCATGAAGAATTTGATGGTTCTCCAGTACAAGGGTCCTTTGTCGAAAAATGGTTAGATAAAGATAATAATTATAATCTTCCGGTGGGGAATTTGTGTGCCCGAAACTACAACGTGCATGGTGAGTTCATCCCAGATGAGATCCAAAGCCGCATCATTGCCGTTCCTTTTGAGATGATGCAACAAATACCAAAAGTAATTGCGATTGCTGCTGGATTAGATCGTGTTTATGCCGTGGTAGGGGCTTTGAAAACAGGGATCGTAAAAACGTTAGTGATCGATGAACTGGCAGCCCAAGCAGTTGTCGATATTTTCAAACGAGAACAAAGATCGAGTCTCGAAGAAGATGTGAAAAAGCTGTACAACATTAAATAATGTACCATACAAAGTATTTTTACCGTTGAGGGAAATATGCAAACCAACAGTTTAGATTTTTCTGGAAAAGTTATTGTTATTACCGGAGGGACTAAAGGAATTGGCTTAGGTATTGCTAAAGCTTTTGTAGAGCATGGCGGGCAAGTCGCAAT
>JAQVOO010000177.1 GCA_028702575.1 Sphaerochaetaceae bacterium | reverse complement strand
CTTCCCTATTTAGGAAAAATTACCCGAGAAGTTAAACAAATAGGTAGTTGTAACACTATCGTGCGAGCTAAGAATCTATGGAAAGGGACGAATACCGATTATTATGGCTTTATTGAACCCTTGGTAAGCGAAATTGATGGAGGGAAAATCCAAAGTGCACTAGTGATAGGAGCTGGTGGAGCAGCCCGAGCTGTTGTTTGGGCCTTACGCAACCATGGTTGTAAAGTGGTGATTGTTAATCGGAACGTGAAACGTGCTCAAAGTTTAGCTGAAGAGACGATGGCGAGCTATGACTCGTTAGAAAATGCCACTGATTATAACGAGGTGGACTTGGTAGTCCAAACCACATCAGTTGGCATGGAACCCAACAGTGCTACCGATCCTATTCCCCAGTATATGTTCAATGAAAAACAAATTGTGTATGAGCTAGTTTATCGTCCTAAAGAGACTTTGCTAGTCAAACGAGCTCAGGCAGCCGGATGTCGTATTTTATTTGGCATAGGCATGTTGCTACGGCAAGGCAAACTCCAATTTGAGTCCTTTTCAGGTTATCACTATCCGAAACGGTTGGAACAGGAGTTAGGACTGGAAGAAGATTGAACGACGCAATTTTCTTACTCTAAATACCTTGGCAATAGGGATGACTTTTTCTTCTTGCTCGGGCAAAACGGAGACTCTTATTGAAGCTCCTTGTGCATCTGAGCTACTAATTAGTTCTTTCGCTTCAGTTAAAAGAATATGAGAGTTTCCATCTTCATCAAGCATTTGTAATTCTAATAAATCAATTTTCGAGTTTATAGTAGCCTTGCACAGATTTACTTTCCCCTGAAAATCAAATCCACTAGCCTGCATCGTCTTCGAGTGACCTTGTAGGGCAACAATTTGCGAGGGTACTAACAATAGTTTTCGCTCTATTCTAGCCTGTAATTCCTCTTTTTCGGCCTTATTGAATGTTTTTTTACGTACTAATGTATGCAATTCATTCTGAAAATCTGTTACTGGCTCGAACGGGGGTCTCTCCTCTGGTAACTCATCTAAGAGACGGGCAAAGTGGGTATGTGAATCTCGATTAATCTCTAACGGGGTTGACGGGTGAGTTTCTTTTGGGTTATCGCCAATGCTACTGGGAAGCAATCCAATGCCAGTTGAAGTTAAAATATCACGCCACTTAGGCTCCTCTTCGCGGGAAAGAAGATATATTCCAGGACCAATGGTAGCTAAAATATAGGGTTGTAGGGTAGGTAGTGCGTCGATAATTCTACTTAAGCGTTCATCTGTTTTTACCACGATGCCATCGTAAATAGTAATAGCAGTATACTCTTGTTGCCAATGACCTAATGAATCTTTTAAGCTTTGTGGAATGTTTTTGGTGAGCGCTTCTAAGTAGTGCAAAATATCTTCAACCGTTAACCCTAAATCAAACGCCTTTAAAATTGTGGCTTTGTTAATTTCATAAGAACTAACTATATCTACCTTTTTCACAATTGCCAGCGAGTGTAAATTAGCTTTTCCTGGAATTACTGGAATATCTTGTGTAAAAGAGATCGTTAAATCACTATCTATGGTTGGAGTCAAACGGGGAGGATCTTCAATAAGTTCATCCGAGGTTAAAGGGGTGGTTGTTAAGCCAACGGTCTCTAAAATAGTGAGTAATTCATCAAAATCTGGTAGTGGTAAACCACTTTTGAGGGCAGCAATACGACAAGCAATTTTAATATCTACTTCTTCTGTGAGTGTAGCTGTGTTTACTAATATAGAGAATATACTGAAGAATGAGCTTAATTCTGTGGTCGAGAGAGCTGTTTCGGTGGCAGTAGAGAGGGTTTGCCATGCTGTTCTAAATAAGAGATATTGTAGTGTTGCTGGCTTAGCCGCAATCAAGGTTTCAGCACGATTATTTACGACAATAGAGTTCTTCCCTTGTTCGCAGACGACCTGAGTATGAAAGAGTAGCCGATTATATTGAACGATCTGTTCGATTGTGTGGGGTTCTTCTCTACCAAAAATAGCTTTAATATATTTATTGCGTAATAACCGTTCACTACGATCTAACGAGCCTAAAGAGGCATGGATGTGAAGGCTTAATAGGGCGCGAACTATCTTAGGATCCCCATCAGAGAGACGGTAGGATGGTTTTGCTTCGGTGTCTGAAGGGGGAAATAGATCTCCAATTGAGAGAGATGATGTTAATAACCGTTCACGCAAGAGGGGATTTAACATGAGCTGGCCACTCTCTTCGAGGGCATCAGGATTAGGTACTAGTAAGAGCCTTTCTTCTAAGTTTACAACATTTTGTTGCAGCGTGGCATACGGAACTGCCCCTTCAAATAGGGAGCAGAGCTCAGATTGGGTGGGAGTTCCGAGAACGTACGCTCCCGTCAGGATTCGACGGTCAAGGTCCGAGAAACTTGATTCAATCCGGCGGATAAATTCTTCAGTTGAAAAAAGATTTGTCAACTTTTTTGTAAGGAGCGGTTTATGAAACGGTGTTGGCACTTTTCCCATAAAATTTCGTACGATATCGAGATAGATATCGTCTGCTAATAATGCGAGAGCATGTTCCCATGCTTCTATGTGATTACGTAATGTCATTCCCAAACCTCCACGTGATAACTATACCCTTGTTCGGCTAAGAATTTTTGGCGATTTGCACTAAATTCTTCTTCAGAGGAGTAGCGGGTAACTATTGAATAAAAATGAGAACTTTTTTGTTTCGGTCTCAATATGCGACCAAGACGTTGGGCTTCCTCTTGACGTGATCCAAACGTCCCCGAGACTTGGATTGCGACTGAAGCATCGGGAAGATCAATAGCAAAGTTCGCCACTTTTGAAACGACGAGAATTCTTTGCTTACCATCCCGAAAAAGATTATAGAGTTCTTCCCGTTTTGCATTAGCGGTTGAACCGGTAATCAACGGGGCTTGTAATTCATTTGCTATAATTTTTAATTGATCAAGATACTGTCCGATTACGAGAATGAAATCGTCACTATGGTTGGCTATTAATTGTTTTACAATCTCTATCTTAGCGGGATTTTCACTCGCGATCCGATATTTTTCTCGTTTGGTACCAATAGCATAGGGAATTTCAAGAGACTGGGGGAGTGCTACGCGGATTTCTGTACATTCCGCCTCGGCAATCCAGCCCTGACTTTCCAGTTCACTCCATGGAACATCATATCTCTTTGGACCAACAAGAGAAAAAACCTCATCTTCACGGTGATCTTCTCGAATTAATGTTGCGGTTAAACCTACTCGGTGAATAGCTTGTAACTCGGCTGTTATTTTAAAAACTGGAGCAGGTAGCATATGGACTTCGTCGTAGATAATTAAACCCCAATTACCCTCTTTTAAGATTCGCATATGAGGGAAATCGGCCTCTTTGTCGGGACGCCAGGTGAGCACTTGATAAGTGCACACGGTAATCGGTTTGATCTCTTTACGAGCACCTGAATATTCACCAATAGAATCTTCTTCTATGGTTAATTTGTCTAGAATTTCAGCCATCCATTGGTGGACCGCTGCTACATTCGTTGTTAAAATTAGGGTACGCGTCGCTAAACGGGTCATTATTTCCATTCCGACGATTGTTTTACCTGATCCACAAGGCAGGACGATGGTCCCATAACCGGTCCCTGGTCCGCCATTACCGAGGACAGAATTAGCTGCCAGTTGTTGATAATCGCGTAAAACAAACGGGACATTCCGTAAAGAAACAGAGCGAAAAGCGATTGGTACGGGAGTGCCTTTATTTAAAGGAATGCGATCGTCGACTGGAAAGCTGAGTTTAATAAGTTGTAGTTTTAGCTCCCCCCGCTGGTATTTAGGGACTAAAAATCCCTTGGGGTGATCAATGAGCATCTCGGCTATGTTTTTTCGAGCTAAAATTTCCTTAGTAAAACGTTGTTTAGAAATAGTAAGAAGATAATGGTCATCATCATACGGGTGTAGCTGGATAGAACCAAAGCGTCCCCCAATTTCCTTGATGTGAAAAACAACTGGTTCCGGAAGGGCATAACGAGACCATTTTTTTAAACGTTCCAATACTTCATCAATACTTATGCCAGCTGATGCAGCATTCCATAGGCTAATAGCAGAAATTGCATAGGTGTGGACGTGTTCGGGTGATTTTATTAATTCAGCAAAAGCAATCAAGTCATTGCGAGCTTCTTCTGCTGCAGGGGAGTGTACATCGAGCATCATGCTCATATCACTTTGTATAATGAGAGGTTTATCGTCCATATTGTTCATACCATAAAGATAACAGGGTGAGAGCAGTCATGGCCTCAATTACCGGCACAATCCGCACACATATTGAAGGATCGTGTCTCCCTTCCACAATGATCGTGTGTTCCTGACCATGTATATCGACACTTTTTTGTGGTTTTCCAATCGATGCGGTTGGTTTTATCACCGTACGAAAGATTAACGGTTCTCCATTAGTTATACCGCCATTCATCCC
>JAQVOO010000176.1 GCA_028702575.1 Sphaerochaetaceae bacterium | reverse complement strand
AAGGGGAGTTCACCCCATTGGCCCTTGTTGAAAGTTTTGCCTGTGGGCTTCCGCCATTTTGCAGAAAAGACTTCATCCCGCAGGCTGTTGAATGAATACTTATCAAAAAGAAGATACTCATCCATCTTCCTGCGGATCCACATCTCCAAGATGGTGGAGATGAAGACCAGAAATATCTTTCCTTCAAGATGCTCCTCTAGGCTGTGCTTAGGTCTTCTCATCTTAGACTTGTAGCACTCGTAGTCCTTTTCAATATAGTCTCTGTTCCGCACAAGATCGAGGACTCTCTCACAGCTAAGACTAGGAGGGCCAAGAAAGCCAAAGAAGCCACACTCCTTCATTTTATCCCGTTGTGCTTCTTTATTGTTAGTGACACCCACAACCCTGCCATCAGTATCATACGCGAGCTCATAATATTTGCCGTAGAAGCTACCTTTCTTGTAAAGGTTCTTGTCTGACTCAAGAGCCTCTTTCCCTTTGGCAAACTTACGGGCAAGTCGCTGCTGATCCTCTGCCTGCTTGTGAGAATCAAGGAAGAGGTACAGCGCTAGCTCGTAAGTGTTAGGCTCCCTGCCCCTTCTGGGGGCAGCAATGCTGATGGTCTTTGACCACGCATGCATGGCGATGGATTCATAGTAGTTTTCAGTATCAAGAATTACGTCATAAGCTTCCCTGATCGCTTCTTTGTAGCACAGTGCTGTCAGGGGCATACCCATAATGAAACGGAAGGAGCTGCTCAGTAACATCTGTATGTTAGCCAGACTATAGAACCCCCTGTCCATGAGTAAGATGGTGCCCTTACGAAATTCAGCTGATTTGAGTTCCTTTATGGTGACATCAAGGACATTCTTATCTGAATAGTTACCAGGAAGGGAGCGAAAGTAGAGGGGAATACCAGTGACGTCATCACAGATCATGAGCAAATTAATCTGGGCTAAAGTATCGCCTTCCTTGTTCTTGCCGAACTTGGCCGCCTCCAACATTGCCGAGAAGGTGGAGATCGAAGTCGTATTCAGCGCGATGACAACCATATCTTCAAACGGATTTCTCTCCTTCCTCTTCAGGGCAGTTCTCCGTTCAAAATCCCCAAAGAACCGTTCCATCGACTCTGGATCCACAGCCTTCAGCGCCTTAGTTATACTGTATTCCGTAGGCATGTCCACCATGGTATGCCAGCATACATCATGAAAATGTTTGGGACTGTACAGAGCTCTATCAGGATAGGCCATCATGGCTTCTACGATGGCCAGTTGCTGCTGCCAATCAGCAGGAAAAACCTTCTTCAAAGATGGCCAGACGCCACTCTCTTTTGCTGCTGTTTCAAGCAGCGCGATAAAGCCGAACATCTTAGTGTCATAGGTAGCGACATCCCCTCTGGTGTACAGAGAAAAATAGGGTTCATCGACCAATCCGGTTTCTAACTGTTCCTCAGGAGTGAAAGATAAAAAGGTTTTATTTGGTGCGAATTCACCCTTGCTATCAATCTTTCCGATGCACTTTTTCTTCACATTTGGGTAATCCTGCCCCGGAATGTAGACCGAATGCCCCCAGTAGAGGTATGTGACGTTGGTTTTCTTATGAATATGGCGAATAAGGTTGTTCTTTTTCATAGTATATGTACAATATTATACATACATAATATGCACAGGTCAACCCCTAAAAAGAAAAAACTAGTCCTTTACTGGCAGTGAATTATAGTTTGTTTTGGGATGAGGAAAGATTCCTATGTACAAAATTCCTGAAATTCAGGTTATAAGACAATGCGTTTAAGAAGCCTCTCGGACGACGTATACACACCTTTAAGGATAGGCCTTACTACGGGGTTCTGTTTAGCTCTGGCAGGTTATAGCACATGTTGTCTGCATCGCATTCTATAATTTGCGGTTTTCCCTTATAGCCTTTAATGTTCTGGATCCCTTGGGTAATGCTGCTATCGCAGTTTTTAATATTGAAGATATAGCTTGCTTTCTATTCTATCTGGTCGTTTTTTTAGTTCCATACAACCTCTATTACTTTGTCCCTTTTCGGCTGATTCTTTTAATATTCTTTTGCTACCTCCTCTGTCCATAAAACTTTAATGTCCTGTTGCTTCCTAAAAGTTTTTTCTTCTGCTTCCTGTAAGCGTCTTTTTATTCGACTCAAGCGGATCACTTGGTCTGACAGACAACAGAGAAGCCATCACATTCTTGTGGAGGTTTGGACATCGATAGGTTTTGCACTTCTTGCGGAATAATCCCATGAGTAGTATTGAGTTTTTGAATTAGAACAGTTGATTGCTACTTTGCGATAGTTAAGTTCTTATTTAATTACTAATTTGTGAACTTTGCCACTTCATTCCACTCAAATAACTAAATCAACTAGCAACTCTTGCATAAAGCTCGGAATCATAACGATTTCTGGGCTTTTTTTATTGCACCCAGCATGAAAGTATTGTATTCTTTTGAGTGTAATGAGTGCACTCAAAAGGAGGCAGTATGTACTACGATTTTACCGTGCAGATTCCCGACATCCCGGGTAAAATTGTCCTGAAAAAAACGAACGATTCAGCCTATGTGCTGTATGAGTATGATCGGGTGTACGATGCTGAGAGGAAGTTCAACATCCCTAAGAGGACCATCATTGGCAAGACCAACACGGAAGACTCCTCATTGATGCACCCCAATGAGAGGTATCAAGAATACTTCCCTTCAGCAGTCCTTCCCGAGATGAGACCAGATGCATATAGGAGCTGTTGTCTGAGAATAGGAGCCTATCTGGTGATTAGCAAACTGGTTGAGGAGTACCGGCTTGCGGTGATGCTAGAGAAGCGACTAGGCAGGGATTGTGGTCTTCTTTTAGATCTGGCTTGCTACTCCATCATCAATGAGGATAATGCTGGTCAGTATTACCCAGATTTTGCTTTTTGCCACCCACTTTTCTCCGACAAGATGAGGATCTATAGTGATTCCAAGGTCTCTAGATTTCTCGGTTCCATCACGAAGGAGCAGACCATTGGCTTCCTTGATGACTGGAATAAGGGACGAGATCGCAGGCAACGGCTCTACATCTCCTACGACTCAACGAATAAAAACTGCCAAGCAGGAGATGTAGATATCGTGGAGTTCGGCAAGGCTAAGGATGACAAAGGTCTTCCGGTATTCAACTTAGCCCTTGCGTTCGACAAGACGAACAAGGTCCCCCTCTTTTATGAGGAGTACCCTGGTTCAATCAATGACGTTTCACAATTCACCTTCATGGTAGATAAGGTGATTGAATACGGCTACAAGCGGCTCGGGTTTATCCTGGACAGAGGGTATTTCAGTAAGGATAACATTCGCTATCTCGATGAGAACGATTACAGTTTCGTCATTATGGTCAAGGGGATGAAAGCCCTTGTTTCTAATCTGGTGCGGAGCAAGAGACATTCCTTTGAGACTGCTCGCTCATGTTCTATTAGAGCCTACAGGGTGTACGGGACTACTGTGAAACAAAAGCTGTATGCAGATGACACCAAACAGCGATACTTCCACATCTATTATAATGCTGGGCGTCAGGCTGCAGAGCGGGAGCAGCTGGAGCAAAAGATTGACTCCTACAAGAAATTCCTTACGCGTATGGAAGGCCGGGTTGTTGCCTTTGGTACGGGCTATACCTCCTATTTTGACCTCTACTACGACCAGGATGGGAAGTTTCTCCATGCACGGGAGAAGGCCGAGGTAATTGAGGAACAACTGGAACTCTGTGGATACTTCTGTATTGTTACATCAGAGAAAATGAGTGCAGAACAAGCTCTTGTTCTTTACAAAGGAAGAGATGCATCAGAGAAGCTCTTCAGTGGAGATAAGACCTTCCTTGGGGGAAGGAGCATGCGGGTGCATTCGGCCAACGCTATTTCAGCCAAGATATTCATCGAGTTCGTGGCTTTAATTATCCGCAACAGAATCTACACGTTGCTGAAGGAAGAGATGATTAGGATGGAATCTAAGCCTAATTTCATGACGGTACCTGATGCCATCAGGGAGCTAGAAAAGATTGAGATGGTGAGGAGAAACAGCGGTACCTACCGGTTGGACCATGCGGTGACAAAGAGACAGAAGACCATCCTACATGCCTTTGGTCTTGATGTTGAGTATGTGAGGCTTAAAGCCACTGAGATAGGAAATCTGCTTGCAGATGGATTATCGATGATGCATGCTACCGATGAAAAAGGAGACGAGGAACATGGCGAGAACGAAGACGATTGCTTCTATTGATTCTGAGATTGCAACAGCTCAGGATGCGCTGGTGAAAGCAAGAGCGAAATATGATGCGATTGCTAAGAACTTGGAAGAGCTTAGGGAAAAGAAAAAAGAGTATCAGGCGAGAACAATCATGAATGCGTTCATCAAAAGTGGTAAGAGCTACAGTGAATTAATGAACTTTCTGAACATTGAGGGGAACTGAAAATTCAAAGCCCACAGATGTTTGAGTGTAACTTTCATGCAAAGTTCACA
>JAQVOO010000027.1 GCA_028702575.1 Sphaerochaetaceae bacterium | reverse complement strand
TAATCTACCAAGAAGATCTTGGGGAGTTTATAAAAGAGTTTCAAAAGACCCTTGATTTCATTAAGCAAAGTAAACTTTAGTAGTTAAAACTAAAACGTTGAATTGGGCTTGGCCCAAATTCTCGACAGGCTTGCTTGTGAGCTTTGGTAGGATATCCTTTATGCTGGGCATAGCCCCATTGAGGATATCTCGCATCCATCTGCACCATAAGCCGATCCCGAGCTGTTTTAGCTAAAATAGAGGCAGCCATAATTTCAAAAACAGTAGCATCTCCTTTTATAACTGCTTGGCAGGGAGCATTAAGTTTGGGAGCCTTATTTCCATCGACTAAAACCAAATCAATATAGATGCCCGTTCTTTCTATTTTATTAAAAGCACGCTGCATCGCCCTTAGGGTAGCTTGGAGAATGTTCACTTGGTCTATTTCACTACTGCTGGCCCAAGCCACTGACCAGGCAAGAGACCGATCTTTAATCATAGTTTCAGCTAGTTCCCGTTTTTTTTGTGTCAGCTTCTTGGAGTCTGCCAGTATTTCAAACGGAAAATCTTTGGGGAGTACCACGGCCGCAGCACAAACCGGACCGGCTATAGGACCACGTCCTGCTTCATCTATACCACATATTTGTACCATATAAAGAGCGTAGAGATGAAGAGGTAATTTGTCAATTCTAAGCGAGTATGATATACTCAGCTGTGTAGGCAGTATAGCCTTTGTTCAAGGTGTGAACGAGAGCATCCTGCTACAAGAATTGGCCAAAATAGTGGGAGATATTATTGTTCCTAAAAAGCCTTGAACTCTATGGATTTAAATCATTCGCTGATAAAACCCGTCTGGAATTTGCCGACGGGATAACTTCGTTACTCGGCCCTAATGGGTGTGGCAAGAGTAACATAGTTGATGCGATTAAGTGGGTCCTCGGGGAACAATCTACAAAAACCTTACGTGCCGGTAAAATGGAAGATGTTATCTTCAATGGCACCGAATCACGTAAACCACTCAATGTGGCTGAAGTGACCTTGGTGGTGAGTAATAAAGATGGATTGCTTCCCACCAGCCATGCCGAAGTCGAGATAAAAAGACGTTTGTTTCGCACCGGCGAAAGTGAGTTTTACATTAACCGCATCCCCGTTCGATTACGGGATATCAGGGAATTATTTTTTGATACCGGTATTGGCAAATCAGCCTATTCTATCCTTGAACAGGGGAAAATAGATCAAATTCTGAGCCATAAACCGGAAGATCGCCGTTATATCTTTGAAGAAGCAGCTGGCATAACCCGCTTTAAACAACGAAGTTTAGAAGCTAGCCGGAAGTTAGAACGAACTGAAGAGAATATTGAACAAGTAGAAACACTTCTCAATGAGATTAAACGGCAATACGATACCCGCAAAGCTCAAGCTTCTAAAGTCGTTCGCTATCGCGAACTTGAACAAGAACAAACCGCTACTGAAGTTGACGTCCAATTATCTACGATAAAAAGTTTCTTATTGGTCCGTGATAAACGGACAGAAGAGATGACCAAAGCGCAAGAAGCGTATACCCAACTCAAAGATGAAATTGCCATAAAAACTGAATACCTGGAACAAGAACAGAATGAAATTCGGCGAAAAGCAGAAATTCGAGTTACCATTCAAACCCAAATTCAACGTCTTGAAGAACAAATTCATGGCAAACAAGATCAACTTGAATTACTAAAACAACGCTACCGAGATTTTATGCGTAGCAAAGAAGAGGCAGACAGACGAGCCCAACAGATTCTAGAGCGTATTGAACGGGATGAATTGGAGTTAGAAAGTCAACGAGATTTTGCTGAATCTATAACTGATAAGATAGAAGATTTAGAAGTGCGCCTTGCTGAACATGAAAAGCAGCTTTTAGAGACGCAACAACTCATAAAAAAACATGAAGCGGAAATTGAAGAACGCGAGCAAGCTATTCTTACTGAAGAAGCTTTACAGCAAGAATTAAGTGCCACCCTCCAAAAATTAACTGATCTCATTGTTGTTGAACTAGATACAAAACTGAAAGGATATTCACTGAAGGCCCGTCAGAAGGCTGAAGATGTCTTTCTGAACAAGCTAGAGCAATTACAGAAGGCTCTGCTGGAGCAAAAAACGTATGGTGAGACGATCCACTCAATTATAGAAACACAAGCTACAGAGGCTAATACTGCTTTAAATGAATGGAATCGAGTTTTTGATGAGTTACTCAAACGTGTTGAAGCTTTACAATCTCAATTTTTTCTCTATCGTGAGACTTTACCCAGCTTCATCGATGAATTCATTGCCCCTGAAGGTATTATTACGCAAAAGCATACTATTGATCAGAAAATCGTCGATTCTCGGGCTAGGACAACGGCCCATCGTCAAAAGATGCAAACCTTGCGGGATGAAAACCGCGATTTAGGGGAATTGCTGGAACAGTATCGTGAATATTCGACTCAATTACGTGTTTCGCTTACTGAATCCGTAACACGTAAAAACAGTGTTAAAAATCAGATAGAAAGCCTCGAGAAAAACACCTTGGAACAACAATATTTACATAGTGACGCCCTTCGCGATGCCCAAGTAGCCAGTGAACGAGTTGACCAGGCCTCGGATCAAATTGCTGCGGTCCGCTCGGATCAAAGGCGTATTGAAGATGAAAAAGAATCCTTAGAAGGTGAGTTAGTCGAAATTATTGAAGTCATTGAAATCGAAAATGAACGCTTGAGCGGTGAACGGGGAAAAATGAATCAGCGTCATAATGAATTACATGAGTTACGTGCTGCCATCGATAAATATTCTTACCACATTGAGTCTATTAATGATCAAATCCAAGGGGTCTATTTGACCTTCTTTGACGCCTATGGTAAGAGTTTGAAAGAGTTTGATGGACGTCTTGATGCTGATTTAGAAGATATTACAACTCTCCGAGAACGTTTAAGTCGTATTAAAAAGCAAATTCAGCAAATGGGTTATATTAACCATATGGCTGAAGAAGAATTTGCTGAAATAAAAGAACGGTATGATTTTTTAACCCTCCAAATGAATGACCTTGAAAAGGCTAAAAAAGATCTTACCCTTGTTATTGAAGAGATAAGAAAGCGCTCAGAACAGCTTTTCCTTGATTCTTACCACAAAATACGGGTAAACTTCCAAGAGATGTTCCATCGTATGTTTGGTGGTGGTCGTGCTGAATTGCGTTTACTTGACCCCGAGAATGTGTTGGAAAGTGGTATTGATATTTTAGCCCAACCACCAGGGAAGCGACTAGACCGTTTATCACCATTATCAGGAGGTGAAAAATCACTTACAGCAGTAGCCTTGCTTTTTGCTACATATAAGGTAAAACCCTCTCCTTTTTGTATCCTAGATGAGATTGATGCATCTTTGGATGATAGAAATATTGGATTCTTTTTAAATGTGCTTGAAGATTTTAGCTCAGATTCTCAATTCGTTATAATTACCCATAACAAACACACTGTATTGGGCTCAAAAACCCTCTTAGGAGTGACCATGCAGGAACGAGGAGTTTCGAAAGCTATAAGTTACCGGATGGGCTGGGAAGCCGATCAGGATGTAATTCATGCAGTACAGGTTGACACTGATTTGGGTAATACAGTATAAACCTTTACTGTAACGAAGATAAATTTGGATGGATAATGTTTGATTCAATAAGTGAAAAATTTGCTGGAATTGTTAGGTCGTTTAGCGGCAAAACAAGAATAACTGAGAAAAATATAGAAGATGCAGTCGAAGAAATTAAAATTGCGTTGCTTGAAGCAGACGTAAATCTTCGTGTCGTCAGACGTTTTATTAATCGGACTATGGCAGAAGCTACCGGTGAAAAGGTGCTTAAATCTATAGATCCGGGGCAACAATTTATTAAGATCGTCTACGACAAGATGGTTGAACTACTTGGTGGCGAAGAGAGTCAACAGCTACAACTGAAAGGCCCAGATACCACCTCCGTAATTTTGATGATGGGGCTGCAAGGCTCAGGTAAAACTACCACTGCTGCTAAACTGGCGGCCCGTTTAAAGAAACAGGGTATGAGACCACTACTGGTAGCTGCTGACTTGGTTCGTCCCGCTGCAATTTTACAATTGCAGGTCCTCGGCGAACAAATTGGAGTTCCGGTCTATGCCGAAGAGTCAAAAGATCCGGTCAAAGTCGCCCGTAATGCTTTAGCGAAAGCTAAATTAGAGCAATTCAATATTTTAATTGTCGACACGTCTGGCCGGATGCACCTCGATGCTGGCATGATGGATGAAATAAAACGCATTCACCACGCTATTACCCCCGATGAAACTTTGTTTGTCGCTGATGCAATGACGGGGCAGAATGCCGTTACTATCGCACAGGAATTTGAAGAGAAGGTGGGGATCTCGGGAGTTATTTTAAGTAAATTTGATTCTGACACCCGTGGTGGAGCAGCTTTATCATTGCGCAGCATTGTGGGCAAGCCCATAAAATTTATTGGTGTCGGTGAAAAACTCACAGATCTTGACCCATTTTATCCCGACCGGATAGCTTCTCGTATCCTGGGTATGGGTGATGTTGTATCGTTAGTTGAAAAAGCCCAAGAGACTATCGATATTGCTGAAGCTGAGCGGATGCAGGAGAAGATGAGCAAAAATACGTTTGACCTGCAAGACTACCTTGAGCAGATTGAACGGATGCACAAAATGGGATCAATTGATAAACTTATTGACATGATTCCAGGTGCAAAAGGTAACGTTAGTGAGGACGATATTAATACCGAAGAATTAGGTCGAGAAAAAGCAATCATCCAGTCAATGACCTATGCGGAACGGGCAAATTACCGTATACTGGGTCCGACTCGCCGAAAACGAGTTGCGCGGGGTAGTGGAACAACGGTTTATGATGTAAATCGGATGATTAAAAAGTTTGAGAAAATGCGGCTTACTATGAAAAAGTTCGCAAAAAATAAAAAATACCAAGCTTCAATGTTGAAACACATGGGTATGTAGTTGCGTTGAGCAGGAGGAAGTTGTGAGTACGAGTATTAGGTTAAAGAGGTTCGGATCGAAAAAGAATCCCCATTATCGGTTGGTTGTTATTGATTCCAAAGCAGCACGAGACAGCCGTTCGATTGAAGAAGTTGGGCAGTATCATCCTGTCGAATCGGAAGAGAAGCAGGTCGTTCTGAAAGAAGACCGCATTAGAGAGTGGATTTCCAAGGGTGCGCAACCTTCAGCAACAGTGAAGAAGCTTCTTAATAAACACCACATCACACTGACCAGAAATATAGAATAGCTGGAGGGTTAGTTCGTGGAAAAAGATCTTGTAGAATATATCGCAAAGTCGTTGGTTGACCAACCTGATGAAGTACTAGTCCATCTTATTGAAGGAGAGCAATCGACAATCGTTGAATTGAAAGTTGCCCCCGATGATGTTGGTAAAGTGATTGGTAAACAAGGGCGAATCGCCAATGCAGTACGTGTTATTCTGAGCGCTTCAGCGGCAAAGAGTGGAAAACACGTTCAGTTGGAAATTCTTGATTAATGGATTATCTGGCGACGGGGGTTCTGAGAGGCCCCCACGGCATACAGGGGTTCTTGAAACTTCATACTTTTTCACGTGAATATGACCATCTTCTAACATTAGAGGTGGTTTCATTACGTAATAAAGAACAATCTCGTGAAATGCGCATAGAATCATTCAAGCAGGCAGGAGAGGAATACCTCATCAAATTTGCTGGTGTTGATACCCCTGAAGAAGCCCGTGGCTACACTGGCTGGGAAATCTGGATTCCCCGCGATACAGCTACTGCATTGGAAGCAGGAGAATATTACATCGCTGACTTAACAGCATGTTCTCTACTTGTTGCTAATGCAGTGGTAGGAAAAGTTGTCGCAATTATGGAAGGTCCACAAGCTTTATTACTCGAAGTTGAAGTAGTCGAGACTAAAAAGCGTTACCTGGTCCCTTTCATGAAGCAATATATTGGCAAAGTCGATGTTGAGCGCAAGGAGATGGAGCTGTTAGCTCCTGAATTACTTACATGAATTTCGATATTGTAACGTTATTTCCTGAAATCGTCGATTCCTTTTTTACTAGTTCGATCATGGCAAAAAGTGTACAAAGTGGCGCAATCTCTTATAATTTAATTAATTTTCGTGATTATGCTCTCGATAAACATAAAAGTTGTGATGATTCCCCCTACGGGGGAGGACCAGGAATGGTCATTAAACCAGAACCATTAGGGCGAGCTCTACAAGCTCTTGCGGCAAAAGATAAACGGGTCGTCTATCCAACTCCCAGCGGAAAGCCTTTTACGCAAAAATATGCGAAGGAGTTGAGTAAAGAAGATAATTTAGTCATTATCTGTGGACGCTACGAAGGTATTGACCAAAGAATCATAGACCTGTATGTTGATGACGAGATTTGCATAGGCGACTATGTGATTTCATCTGGTGAAGTGGCCGCTTTAGTCATTGTTGATGCGGTGTATCGGTTGCTAGATGGAATAATTAGTGATGAATCCTTAATAGAGGAGAGTTTTACTGATGGTTTATTAGAATATCCTCAGTATACTCGACCTGAAACCTATTGCGGAATTACCGTTCCTGAGATATTATTGTCGGGTCATCACGCACGAATTGAGCAGTGGCGCTTACAAAAGCGGTTAGAGAAGACTCTTTTAAACCGCCCTGATTTGTTAGATGCTGCTATTTTAGATGAAACGGGAAGACAGATACTAACAGAATTGAAACCATATGTGGCGAAGGGGACTGAAGAAAATGGATGTGATAAAGGCAATTGAAGCAGAACAAATGAAAGATAACATGGACCATTTCCATGTTGGCGATACCGTGAAGGTTTATTTCAAGATTAAAGAGGGTGAAAAAGAGCGGATCCAAGTCTATGAAGGTTTGGTACTCTGTTTTAATAACGGCGGAATTCGCCGAACTTTCACCGTACGTAAAAATTCTTATGGTGTGGGCGTTGAGAGAATTTTCCCTCTCCATTCACCAAGAATTGAAAAAGTCGATGTAGTTCGTCGCGGCCGAGTCAGAAGAGCTAAACTCTACTATATTCGTTCCAAGGTTGGAAAAGCTGCCAAGGTACCCGAACTCATTATTCGAAAGAGATAAATATACTTTCTTATGTTCAAAGGGGACGGTTGATTATACTTCCGTCCTTTTTGATGTATCTTACCTCTATGTTTCTCCTTTCATTGCAAATGAGTTCTTTTTACAGTATGATTTTGGGTGTATACAGGTGAGATGTTCACTTCTAGGGAGCAGTAATGGAAAAAGAAACGGAGAAAAAAGAGCTTTTACAAGGAAAGAATCGTCCTGCGAAACGCAATACTAAGAACCGTAAAAAACAACGACGTACTAAAGAGGCTAAAGCTGAAGTTGCAGAAAAGAAACTAACTTCAGCCCCAAAACGAGCTAAAACTGGGCATCGTCGTCCACCGATTATCGTTCCTAAAGTTCAAGAACCTCTAGTGTTGTGTCATTTGTGTGGAAAACCGATCGATGCCATTGCTCAAGCGATTAAGGGTCCTGAAGTAGACACCTTTATCCATTTTGATTGTGTGTTAAGACAAATATCTGAAGAGGAACGGATCTTACCACACCAAAAAGTCTCCTATATCGGGCGCGGTGTTTTCGCCATTGTAGAAACAAACAGTGAGGGTCAAATAGAATTTGTGAAACGCATACCCTATGAAACTCCAGAGCGGTTTCAAGAAATGCAACGCTATGTAGAGGAGCGTAAACGATGAGTACTATACGGCATCCTACTATTAAAGCCATGCTTCCTGGCACCTTTGATCCACCTACCAATGGCCATTTGAATATTATAGAGCGATCAGCGCGTCTCTTTAGCCAGTTAGACATTGTCGTCGCCGATAATATTAGCAAAAAATGTCTATTTAGCGGTGAAGAAAGGATGGCGATGTTACGCGAAATGCTCCAAGCGTATCCCCATGTGCGCGTAGTTGCCTGGGATGGCTTAGTTGCTGACTATGCCAAAAAAGAGGGCGTAGATGTGATGATAAGGGGGGTACGGGCATTAGTTGATTTTGGTTATGAATTTGAACTAGCAATGACTAACAAGCAATTAAATCCTGATCTAGAAGTTTTATTCATGCCTACAGATCCAAACTATTTTGTCCTTAGATCTTCAGCCATTAAAGAGATTGCAGCTTTTGGAGCTGATATCTCCACGATGGTGCCTAAATCAGTAGCTGAGAAACTAAAAAGCAAACTAGAGGCTGAAAAGCGCAATAACTAAGTGAAGTTGTTGACATAAAGTAGGGATTTCGTTATTCTCACTAAAGTATATTTGATAATAAAGAGGTTAAAATATGGCAGTACCTAAACATAAGACATCGAAGGCGCGTTCAGCTACACGAAAAGCAGCTAATATGCGTCTAGCGACTCCCACACTGAGTGTGTGTGGCACCTGTGGTAATATGGTAATTCCGCATCGTGTATGCCCTAAATGTGGTTTTTATCGTGGCAAGCAAGTCATTGATCAAGAGAAAATGGCCTAAGGCCTTCCCTTGGTCAATATTTCAGGAGGATATAACAGTATGGATGCAAATAAAGTTTTTGAGAAAGTAAAGAGTCTAATCGCCGAAAAATTGGAGATTGACGATAGTAAAATAACACTCGATTCTTCTTTTAGAAAAGATCTTGGTGCCGATAGTCTCGATACATATGAATTAGTTTATGCGATCGAAGAAGAGATGGGAGTATCAATACCAGACGAGAAAGCCAATGAATTTGAAACAGTACGTGATGCTGTCGACTTCCTCGCTAAACTATTGAAATAGTTTACATTTATATGGCTGTGTTTCCAAAGACATCTGCATATGGAAAAGCTCCCGAAATCTCGCAGGAGAGGAAAAGGGAGCTTTCATTATTTCAAAAACAGGCCAGTATTAAATTCAAAAATCTTGAATTATTGAATTTAGCCTTTTGTCATCGCTCTTTTGCTAATGAAAGTCATACTGATGTTGATAACAATGAACGCTTAGAATTTCTGGGCGATAGTGTCCTTGGTTTGATTGTTTCAGATTGGCTTTTCCTCAATTTGCCAAATATGGATGAAGGTGATTTCTCACGCATTAAATCTTTTGTAGTCAGCGAAGAAAGCTTGGCTATGATTGCTAAAAAATTACGTGTGGATAACTTTATTCTGATTGGCAAAGGTGAAGAATTTTCAGGGGGGCGTTCAAAAAAAGCTCTCTTAGCCGACTGTATGGAGGCTATCTTTGGGGCATATTATCTTGATTCTGGTTTTAAAGCAGCTACCGACCTTGTTCAACGTCTATTAATACCAGAAATAAAGGTTGTTTTAGCTAATAAACATCGTAAAGACTATAAAACGATGTTGCAAGAATATGTCCAAAAACGTTATAAAACCTATCCTCGTTACGAAGTGGTTAAAAAGACTGGCCCTGAACACGATAACACGTTCTGGGTAAAAGTTACTGTGCATAAATCAACCTATGGACCCGCAGTTGGCAATAATAAAAAAGAGGCTGAACAAGCCGTTGCTAAGATTGCTCATGACAAACTTGTCGGTGATTAACTCTTTTCTATATTGATCCGCTGTTCATAAAACTGCTTAGCAATCTTAAGCAATGTTTCTCGTTGATTCTGTTGAGGATCATCGAGGACAGTATCTAATAATTCTTGGAGTACCAAACCCATGATCGGACCTCTAGGAATTGAAAGTGTCGCCAGATCATTGCCGTCAACCGCCAAATCCTTGATCTTAAGAGCACTACTGGCCTTTAAGACGCGCTCAATATGATCTTTTAAGGCATGTAAAGATTCGGGATAGGCGCGACCATAAATAGCTGTTTGATCAGCTAAGCGCAAGTCAAAGAGATCTTCTAAAGCCTCAAGACCAACGCGGTTGATAAACCGACGGACAGCTCCATCACTCCAATCTTCATTATAGTGGAACATATGATTGCGAATAAGATTAGCTACGGTATTTTTCTCTGCATTAGAACATTTTAAACGTTCCATAATCTCAATCGCCATTTTCTCCGAATGAAATTCATGCTGGTAAAAAGAGACCTCTCCATCAGATTGTTCTTTGCGCACAGCTACTTTACCAATATCATGGAGTAGGGCCGCCAACCGCACGAGGGGCTTATTACGAGGAGCTGCATCACAAGCGTATATATTATGCCTCATAATATCGTGTTGGTGATTTCCTTTTTGCATAATATTGTTACCAGCTGTTAGTTCGGGCAAAATAACCGACAAAGCATGACATTCGTGTAAAGCAAAAAGTCCTATGGAGGGGACTGGGCTATCGAGTAAGTTAAAGAGTTCACTACGAATACGTTCCCCAGAAACTAAAGCGAGGTTCTCTGACAGAGTTTGCATCGCTTTTTGGGTCGCTTCCTCGATACCAAACTGCAATTGGGCTCCTATGCGGCAAGCCCGCATAATCCGCAGGGCATCTTCAGTAAATCGTTGTACCGGATCTCCAATAGCGCGAATCGTCTTGGCCTTAATGTCCTGAATCCCATGATGGAGGTCGATGAGCTTTCCACTAGAGACCTCAATAGCTAAAGCATTGATAGTAAAGTCGCGTCTTTTCAAGTCTTCTTCCAAAGAACGAACAAACGTCGTAGTTGAGGGGCGGCGCGAGTCGTGGTATTCTCCGTCAACTCTAAAGGTAGTGACTTCCAACATTTCATCGCGAAAGAGGACTGTCACTGTGCCATGTTTAATACCAGTGGGAATAACTTTAGGAAATAGGGCCATAACTTCATTAGGAAGGGCATCGGTAGCGAAATCATAGTCATGAGAGCTATATCCAGCATAATAATCACGGACAGCTCCACCGACAATATAGATAGAAAATCCCGCTTCAGAAAAGCGGGTCGCAAATTGTTTGATAGTAGGGGGGATCGGGAATTTAACCATGGCCTATGCTAGCGGTCATGCCCTACTATTGTCAATATAGATTGAATATAACAAGCAAAATGTCTATAGTGAACTCTATGGTCACCATCAGTTGTACTGAGGTTTGCCTTATTCCAATATAGGTAGGAGTGCTAGCAATGTTTAATCCGGTCGATCCGAAAACAGATTTTCCTAAAATGGAAGAGAAGATTCAAAAGTTCTGGGAAGATAATTCAATTTACCAAAAATCGGTGGACTCAAGGAGTGCCGATAATGAGTATGTATTTTATGATGGCCCCCCTTTTGCAACTGGACTTCCGCACTTTGGCCATCTGGTTCCCGGAACCATCAAAGATCTCTATCCCCGTTATCAAACAATGAAAGGCAAGCGAGTCAATCGCCGTTTTGGCTGGGATTGTCATGGCTTACCGGTCGAATATGAAATTCAAAAATCATTACAACTTAATGGTCATAAGGAAATTGAGGAGTATGGAGTTGCTAAGTTCAATGAACATTGTCGTTCAATAGTCTTGCGGTACACCGCCGAGTGGAAGTCTACTATTAACCGGATGGGACGTTGGGTCGATTTTGAAAATGACTATAAAACGATGGATACCGATTATATGGAATCGATCTGGTGGGTTTTCAAAACACTGTATGAACGGGGCTTAATTTACCAAGGGTATAACATTATGCCTTACAGTCCAGCCCTAGCTACACCACTATCTAACTTTGAAGTGAACTTAGGTGGTTATCAGGATGTGGTTGATCAGGCAATTACCGTAAGATTCAAAATAAAGGACCAAGAAGAGACCTATTTTCTAGCTTGGACAACCACACCTTGGACTCTACCGTCAAACTTGGCTCTAGCTTTGGGACCAGATATTGCTTATGTGAAGGTCAAGGATCTAGCAGAAAATGTTTACTACATTCTTGGTGAAGAACGGTTAGGCGATTATTACAAAAATGATGAAGATTACGAGATCGTAGAGCGCTATAAGGGTAACCAATTAGCGAATATAGCATATGAACCATTATTTCCCTTCTTTGCCCATTTGAAAGATAAAGGTGCTTTTATTACCGTTTTGGGAGATTACGTAACCGTGAGCGATGGTAGTGGTATTGTCCATACGGCCCCTGGCTTTGGAGAAGATGACTATCAAGTTTTGCGTGACACAGATATTCCTGTTGTATGTCCCATTGATGATGATTGTAAATTTACCTATGAAGTTCCTCTCTGGGAAGGTATTTTTGTCAAAGATGCCGATTCCTCTATTATTAAGTGGCTCAAAGATAATAAAAAATTAGTGAAACAAGAAAATTATCTTCACAGTTATCCTTTTTGCTATCGGACCCATAAACCTCTTATTTACCGCGCCATGGAGTCGTGGTTTGTTGATGTCACTAAAATTAAAGATTCGATGCTGGCTGCCAATGAGCAAATTACCTGGATGCCAAGCCATTTAAAACATGGCCGTTTTGGTAAATGGCTAGAGGGGGCACGGGACTGGGCCATTAGCCGTAATCGGTTTTGGGGCAATCCGATTCCCATTTGGAAATGTGATAATTCTGATTATATAGAGGTCATCGGTTCGATTGATGAATTGGAAGAAAAAAGTGGTGTTCGTGTCACTGACTTGCACAAACATTTCGTCGATGAAATAACTTGGCCTAGCCCTGATGGGAAGGGGACCATGCGTCGTATTAGTGAAGTCTTGGATTGTTGGTTTGAATCGGGTTCGATGCCCTATGCGCAAAACCACTATCCTTTTGAAAATAAAGAATTCGTTGAGAAACATTTCCCCGCCGACTTTATTTGTGAGGGACTAGATCAGACTCGGGGTTGGTTCTATACCTTAGTAGTGATGGGAGCCGCTTTATTTGACAAGCCAGCTTTCTATAATTGTGTAACCAACGGTATTGTCTTAAATGTTGATGGCAAGAAAATGTCAAAATCATTAAAGAACTACTCGGATCCGATGGATATTGTTAACCAATATGGGGCTGATTCGCTTCGTTTTGCCTTGATGAATAGTGCTGTTACCCGAGCAGAAGATCTTAAATTTTCTGAAGAGAGTGTCAAAGAGGTGTTGAAGACGCTTATCATCCCTCTTTGGAATGCTTATTCATTCTTTGTTACCTATGCCAATATTGATCAGTATGCACCTTCTGCAACTCCTTTTACCGAACTCGACAATCCCATGGATCGTTGGATAGTGTCGGCTAGTGAGGCTTTAATTGAAGAGGTTACCTTGGCTTGGGACAATTATGAGACTCAAAAAGCTTGTCAGGCAATTGTCTCTTTCCTCGATTCATTGAATAACTGGTATATTCGACGCAGTCGCAGGCGATTTTGGCGTTCAGAAAATGATATCGATAAAAAGAAAGCCTATGATACCCTGTACCGAGTTCTTATGACCGTTATCCATGCTGCAGCACCAGTAATTCCTTTTACAACTGAAGAGATTTATCTGAATTTAAAAGCAGAGGATAAGGTTGAATCGATCCATCTAAGCGATTTTCCTCTGTATGATCCCATGCAGCGAGATTTAGAACTTGAACGCAAAATGGAATTAACCCGGCAAGCGATTACGATGGGACGTTCTTTACGAAGTACTCACTCGATTAAAATTCGACAACCATTACGTAAACTCTTTTTAGTCAATAGAGATGCTACAGAACGGGAGATTCTAGGATCGATGGGTAAGATCATCCGTGAGGAATTGAATGTTAAAGAGATCGTTATTCAAGCCGATGAAAGTGGTTTAGTCTCTTATCAAGCAAAAGCCAATTTTAAGGTGTTGGGTAGTCAATTAGGGAAAAATATGAAAGAAGTAGCTCTCAACATTCAAAAGTTGCCGAGTGAAACTATTGCAACTATGCTTGATGGCAAGCAGGTCACCATCCCTTACCAAGAAGGAGAAATTTCAATTGGTATTGATGATATTGTCGTGCAACGTTCCGAGTTGGAAGATTTAAAAGTAGTCAATGAAGGACAATTAACGGTTGGATTCGATACCAAAATAACGCATACTTTATTATTAGAAGGTATTGCACGTGATATTGTCCGTGCTGTACAAAATCTACGAAAAGAGCAAGGCTATGATGTTGCTGATCGGGTGACGTTGAAAGTTTTTGGTGATGCAATAATCCAAGAGGCTTTTGCTACTTTTAAGGACTATATAGCGAGTGAAACTTTGGCAGAAACAGCAGTTATCGCCGACTCGGAGCAAGCTACTCTGGTCCCCTGTGGCGAAGATAGTGTGGCGAGAATTACTGTTACGCGATAACATTGTTGTGAATTGGAAGTGGGGGCTCTTAGGTCTATTACTATTAGTAAGCTTGACCAGCTGTGTGCATAAGAGTCCTTTTTCCAAAGAGTATTATTTTCAAGCTATGGGAGATCCTGGGGAAATTGTAGTCACTGTTGATACCAGTTCTCCAGAGCGTTTAATAGGGCCTCTATCAATTGCTGATGGGGCCTCTTTTTCTGATCTGCTAGCTCGGGTTGATCGCCTTTCAGTTAATTTATATACCACTCGTCCCACTTCTGATGTTACGGTTATTACTCCCGAAGACTTGTCTTCTTATGATTATTACGGGGCATTGGAAGGCAACATCCCAGCCTTCTTAACCAACAGTATATTACTGTGGGACCCCTCATGGAAAAAGGTTGAAGAAGGGACTACTCGCTATTACCATAATGATTATTTAGGATTGGATGTTTATGCTCCCACAAGTGGTTTGCTCTTATTCGCTAGTGATAATTATATGAAGGCTTATACAACAACCTACAAACAGCGGCAGACTAAAATTCCCAAAGGATTGGCGGATCGGATGGCACAGGCTTTATTTGGTTTTTATATTGGTAGCCCCCAAGCAATGTTAGATGTGGGCTTAGCTCTACCTGAGACAGTCTTACCCCTAATAGCTTCGATGGTCTTCGTTATTGAAGAAAATAAGACACAAAGTTATCTGCTAGGGGGGATTATAACCATGAAGAGTGCTAAATTGGCTAATACCCTTTCAATTTTATTAAAAAGTTCGTATATTGCAGACAAACGGCGTAACAAAGAACCGCTCGGGGATATGACAAATTTATTCATTTTGCAAGATGATGTCGTCTATATAAATGATATGGAATTGTCAGAAGAACAATTTGCTTCGTTCTCGACGATCTTTGGTTCGCTAGCATCATTGACTACAGGAGAAAAACGATAATGCCTACCTACGAATATGCTTGTGATTCCTGCGATTTGGAGCTTGAGGTTGAACAAAGTATGAAGGATAAACCTCTGAGTGTCTGTCCTAATTGTGCGGGAGTATTACGTCGCGTCTTCAGCCCAAACTCCATTATTTTTAAAGGGAAGGGATTCTATAGTACCGATACTCGCCCAGCTTGTGCAAAGCCGGAAGAATCTCAAGGTGCCGCTTGTGCGTCTTGCCCTGCTGCAGCACAGACTCCAACTTCTTCATAATGCAAATAATTCAACTTGTGTGAGAGCCTTCTCGAGGAGGCTCTCTATGTTCATCTGTGCGTAATTAGTTTGCAGAGCCGCTGTGTCAGGACGGACTAAGGGGTGTTTTGGGCTAAAAAGTGTGCAGCAATCATCGTAGGGGAGAATTGATGTTTCATAGGTGCCAATTTGGTTGCTCACTTTAATAATTTCCCCTTTATCCATCCCGATCAATGGCCTAAATACGGGGAGATCGGACATGCTATTGGTAAAGGCCAGACTTTCCAATGTTTGCGAAGCTACCTGACTTAAAGACTCTCCCGTAACAATAGCTAGACAATCTCGCTTTATAGCCAACATGTTAGCAAGACGCATCATACAAGCTCGCATTAAAAGGGTATGTTCTTTTTCATGACTCATCTTGTTTATGTGGAGTTGAATATCGGTAAAGGGGACGACGTGGACTAAAAGGCCACTACAGTAGGGACTTAAAATTCGAGCTAATGAGAGCACTTTTTCTTTGGCTTCATCTGAGGTGTAGGGGTAGGCATGGAAGTAGACCGCTTCTTGTTTTAAGCCTCGTTTAGCCATGTAATAAGCGGCTACCGGACTATCTATACCACCAGAGAGCATTAACATACCACGTCCTGCTGTACCGACTGGCAAGCCTCCTGGCCCTTTTTCAGGAGAACAATAGAGATAGGCATGATCACGAATTTCCACATAAAGAATTTTATCGGGCTGGTGAACGTCTACTTTCAGATGGCTTTGAGTTTGTAATATTTCATATCCAAGCTGCCCCGAAATGTCATACGATTCTAACGGGAAAGTTTTATCTGAACGAACTGTTTCTACCTTAAATGTTTTGGTGCCTGTTAAGAATTGAGGTTCACTGGTCAGTTGTGCAGTGGCGTTACTAATCGCTTCCATGTCCTTGGCACAACGGAGCGCTTTAGAAAAACCAACCACACCAAAAGAGGTGGCCAGGGCATTAACTATAAGTTCCTCAGGAGCTTCACGGTCGATTTCAATAAATACACGTCCCCGTTGCCGTAAAAATCGATTACGGTAGGGGCGTAACTTATGTTTAATATTTTCTTTTAATTTTCGTTCAAAATAAATACGATTTTGTCCCTTTAAAGCAATTTCGCCTAATCGTACAAGATATAATGCCATGTCCATCTATTATTTCCTTAGTAGTGTATGTAAATGTAGAGCTTCTTCCCCAATAGTTTGGCCTAGTGCTCGTATTTGTTCCTCGCTAGTTTGAGAGGTAAAAGAGATTCGAATAGAGGAAGATGCTTGTTCATCAGTGAATCCAGCTTCTAGAAAGAGTCCTCCTCTTTTGTTGTGGGGACTATTACTAGAACAAGCTGAACCGCTAGAAACGCAAAAACCTTTATCGAATAAGATTCGCGTAAATACTTCAGCCGGAAGATTTTTAACTGCGAGACTTAAGACAAATGGGGTCACAGGAGCTCCTGAGTTTATGGAGGGGCTTAACAACGTTACTAAAGGAAATTTTTCTAACTCTGCTTCAAACATAGTACGGAGTTGATTTCCTTTTTCCAGTCGCTGTTCCAGATGAGAGACGGTCTCTTCTAGGGCACTGTTCATAGCAGCTATAGCAGCTAAGTGTTCTGTACCGCTTCGTAATCCTTGCTCTTGGCCACCACCTCGACTGAGAGATTGCAGGGTATTGCTCTTTTGATATAAAATTCCAGTGCCACGGGGACCTTGGAACTTATGAGCACTGAATGAGGCCGAATCTACGTCCAAATCGGATAGATTAAACGAGATTTTTCCAACTGCTTGGACAGCGTCACAGTGTAAATGAATTGGTTTTGCCCGTTGGCGCAGAATTTTAGCAATAGAGGTAAGATCTTGAACAGTGCCTAATATGTTGTTAACTAACATGACACAGACTAGTTGTGTGTTATCGGTTAAGTTCTCCTGCAGTGCTTCGATGTCGACGAAACCACCAGGCGATCTAATCGAGATTACTTCAAAGCCTTTTGTCTCTAAAAAATGACGATATTGGAGGATACTGCTATGTTCCAACCCACTAAAGATAATGCGCCCAGGTTTACGTTTCCAAAGCAGAGAGTTGAGCACAATGCTATTACTTTCCGTGCCCCCCGCAGTATAATAGATCTGTTCAGGGGCAACTTGTAATAGGTCTGCTGTCTTTTCCCTTTCTGCAGCGAGTCGTTTAGCCGATCTTTGCCCCTCTTTATGTAGAGAGGAGGGGTTGCCTGGATACTCTTTTGCCACTTTATGATATGTATAGAGGGCCTGTTCGCTTATCGGTGCGGTAGCGGCCCAATCAAAATAATGTAATTTCATGACTCTATCATGAGCTAAAAATAATCCTTTGGCAAGAACTTGCCTTGTTTCACTAGTAATTCAACTTAAAAAGGGTTTCAATCTAAATCAAGCATTCACTA
>JAQVOO010000175.1 GCA_028702575.1 Sphaerochaetaceae bacterium | reverse complement strand
GCCAAACCATATTTGGCACCAAACTTCTTAGCAATTTCGTGTTCTAATGTATAGACTTTCTTTTTAAACTTGGGATCGTCTTCGCTTCCATAACGATTCAAATGCCCTGAGCGCATAACTTCCATTACTTCTCGCTCTTCATCTTCTCCCATAAAATAATACCCTGGTCCTGGCATATAAATCCTCCTTATATAATCATATTGTATAGATTACCACTTGAAAACTAGGTAGTCAATCACAATTATGTATATTTTAATTTTTATAACACCAATTTTTTCTTGTTTTATCAAGTATTTAGATATATAATCTATTTATATGCATAAAAGAATTGATTCTGGGTTTAACTTGACAGAGAGGGACCTCCCACATGATAATTCCCAATAATTATAGAAGGTGGTGAAAAGTGAAAAAGCTCCACGTGTGGACAGCCACCACGATTGTGGTTTTACTCTGTATAATTTTGATTGTGGTAGTTATCGTAAAGACCTCACAAGCCCAGTTAGTCTTTCAAGTACAAGACGCTGTTAGCCAAAGCTGGGTCTGGGATATGAACGCCTCAATTCAAAATAAAAAAATCCAAGGTTACTTTCAAAGCGATAACGCTTTAATCGATTATCAATTTACTGGCCTCAAACCGGGACCAGCAACCCTAGAGATTTCAGCACCCTATTATGAATCAGTCTCTATCCCTTTAACTTTAAAACGGGGAGAAAATAGAATTTCAGAGCCAATAGCACTTGTGGGCCAAGAAATTCCAGATTTAGCAACCTTCTATGCATTCGAACGAGAAACACCAGAGGGATGGTCAATAACAGTTCGACCCGTCACAGAAGGGAATTATGCGGTAATGCTACACCCAGCCTTGGATATTTGGATTGGAGCTAAAGTCTCAAGTTGGGAGCCTCAATTACCACAAACATTAAAGCAACTCGAAGAACAACCCATCCTCTTTCGCGGTGAATTAGATTGGAAGTGGGATGCGTATCCCGAAACCCAGTTTCGATATATTGCATCATTACCACTGGCTAAATTAGAGCAAAGTACTGCGACCCTTTTCGCCATTGAATACCTTATCTTAGTCCCAAATCCTAAAAAAATAACTAATGAAGAGTTTAAAGCTATTACAGAAGATATTGGCATGATGAGTTTAGATAAAATTGCAGAGTACGTGGATACTCTCCAAGGTAAAGTTCATTACTATACAGATATCTCCTGGGATGTCAGGAGGAGTCAATGATAAAGACTGTAGGACTATCTAAGAAATTCGGCACCCAACAGGCTGTTGATAATCTATCGCTCAACATCGACCCAGGCGAAATATATGGTTTTCTAGGCCCTAACGGAGCTGGAAAAACCACAACTATCCGCATGTTGCTCGGTTTAACAAATCCCGATTCCGGTGAAATTTTTATCGATGGAAAACCCGTCAATCCAGGAGATTCTTCCTATAGAGCTCTCATCGGGGTTGTTCCAGAAAAACATCCCACAGGGATGTGGAAATGGATGACCGCAACAGAATATCTGCAATTGTTCAGCGATTTACTAGCTGTCCCAGACAGCCACTCGCGCATAGCTGCCACTTTAGAACGTCTCGACTTAGGCGAACATCGTAATAAACCAATTCATCAATTTTCCCGCGGTATGATGCAAAAGCTGAGTTTCGCGCGGGCCTTAATCCATGATCCCCAAATTTTGTTACTCGATGAGCCTATCTCCGGGTTGGATCCCTTTGGCATTCGCCAAATTAGAGATTTGATTCTAGAACAACACGCCTTAGGTAAAACACTCTTCGTCTCTTCGCATCTCTTATCTGAAATTGAAAAATTCTGTACGCGAATTGGCATTATTTATCAAGGGAAACTGATCACAGAAGATGCTACTGATAAAATCATCGATTCTATCATCCCCTCCAAAATATATCGTATTGAAATGGATGATATTCCCGAGGATTTAATTAAAAAATTAGTCCAATTACCTTTCATTCATGAAGCAAAAATAGAAAATAGCTCACTTTTAGTTTCTGTAGATAAAGCTGAGGATCACCGCAAAGATTTATCGAATTTCTTATATGGATGCGGAGTCTCTTCTTTGATTATGCAAGAACAAACCAAGACTCTTGAAGAGGCATTTTTATCGATTACTACATTACAGAAACTGGCCAAAAATGAGGTGAGAAATGATTGACAAGCGCAGTACGAGAGTTCTCACAAAATTACATTGTAAAGAGACGTTCCTAAATCCATCCTATTATATTGCCATAGTAGTGAGTTCATTGTTGGGTTATCTCCCAATTCGGGCTTTCTTGCAGTCAATTGGACCCCAAGGATTTTCACCCGCCGACTCTCCTCTTTTTGCCAATATCACCGGTGCATTGGAGCGACTCTTTAGTCCCGTCATGGTCCAAAAGCTTTTTGCTGAAGGCCCGTTTCTATTCGCCCTTTTTTGGGCCCTCACTCCTATGTTACTCTACGTCTTAATTTCATCAATAATTACGTTTCAGCAGCATAAGGATCAAGGAGTAATAGAACTTATCAGGTTTGGCCCTAGCAATTCTCGCTCTTATATTCTCTCGTTATTTTTAAAAGATCTTATTGCCATCTATATCTATAGCATATATGTTACTCTCTTCTTTCTAGCTGTCTCCAGGTTCAATAATCTCTTACTTGGACCAGCTTTCATTCAAGCGCTATTCGCGTTCTTATTAGCCACCTTGGTCCTCTGTGCATATGCTAAGCTATCAATGGTTGCCACCGATTCTAGCATTGGCTCAATTTTCCTCTTCCTTGCCATTCTCGCCGTATTTCTGGCGGTCCAGCTGGGAACTTACTCAATAATCCTAGAACAAATTCGCACTATTGCTTCATTGTTATCTTTGGTAATTCAATGGATTTCACCCTTTTATTATATGACCATAATCCAAACTGGCTTTGAATTAGCTTCTTGGCTCCATATTGTGGGAGGAATCCTCTGTTTTGTGGTTTTAACAGGAATTGTTGGCTTCATATCGCTTTGGCTAGAAACACGAAAGGAAAGAAGACTATGAACAGAAGATCTTTGATATCTACACTATGCATCCTGCTGTTCATCGCAGCACTTCCAGGGGAAGCTCCAATTCGCACTGAAGAGACATTATATTCAATCGCGGCTTTCAGTGGCCGAGATTATGCACTCACATTTGCCAAAGAAAATGCTTCTGCGATCTATGTCCACTCGGATGCCAATAATTTCATGAGTTTAAAGAAAAACTTTACCTACTTTTGGCCCATCACCGACCAATGGATGCTCGATGATTCAATTCTGGACATTACTTACGAGGGAACCATAGAAATTACCGATAATAAAGGGGTCAAGAAAACATTAGAGCCAGTTGACTATACGTTTTTTAATATGCGCGGAACCTACCAGAATAATTGGCATGTTCGTACGGGTGCTGAAGCTGTTGCAGAATGGACCGAATATGTAGACATTGTCTTGAACTATCAAGCGGCAATGACGGAATATAATCGGGCCTATGCTGCCTACCAAGAGAGAACTTCTCAATTATTTAACCAAATCCTCATGCGCAGAGGTGAAGACAAACCCTTCGAGCATTTACTTGAGGAGTTAGAGACTATTAAACCTCCAGAAGAACCGGCAAAGCCTACAAAATATACGGTTCCACCAGTAAAGCTACAAAAAGGATTTCAAATTAATCTCCCTGAAGGTGAATATTCACTACGTTTTATTGCTACAGATGGAAAGGTAATCGAGGGTTCCGAGAAGACATTAATTTCCGTGGCTGGAAGAAGGTTGAACGCTATTGGGTATGAGGTTTTTCCTGCTGTCCGGTGGACGCAACCCTCTAGCTCGACAACTCCTTCCTCGGTACTCTATGTCGATGGGACTTCAGATCTTTATGTGCGACCTTTCTTTCAGAATGAATACCGCGATATGCATTACAATAAATTGATCAATAACCAAAAATCAGGGAATCCTAATCTGTATACATGGGTTAAGATCCAACAAGTGCCCCACAGTTCAATGCAGATAACTACAGATACACAGGTTCGTGAAGTTACTGAAGGTCCCTACATAGTAGAGCAAACTAAAACTTCGGCCATGGGCTATACTATAGTGCCCTACGACCCCATTGGCGAACACAAGGGAAAAATCCCCAGTGTTTCTGCCCTTTACATTCCCCTTTCACCGCAAATGAAAGCATTGGAATTCTCTTTAACTAACTTAGAAGATGCTGCGGCAACCGCTTCGAGCAAACGGTCTATTCGAATCATCAGAGGAGTTCATCATGAGATATTGAGCATGGCTCTACTTGTCCTTCCTCTGATCGTATTGCTCTTTGTTTTAATTAAACGGCGCCGCTCTTATAGGAGATAAGATCTCATTATAACGTCATCCAAGTAGCTCCTTGCTCTGAACTCTCTACACAGGCTTCGACGAACCGAACCCCTTCAGCTCCTGCCTCGACTGTTGGAAACTCCAATTCTTGACGATTAATTTTGTTTCCTGCTTGCTTAGAGCGC
>JAQVOO010000174.1 GCA_028702575.1 Sphaerochaetaceae bacterium | reverse complement strand
TCTCTTTTGAACAATTGAGAGTCCAAGGTGATGAACTAACAATGAGTAAAAATAAACTTGAAGCAATCTTCAATGGTATAGCTTCTCCCGTTTGCTTAATCGATATTGAGTATACAATTATGGAAGCCAATACCGCAGCTGTCAATTTTTATGGTAATAAAAAGAGAGAGCTCATCGGGAAAAAGTGCTATCGTGCTTTTTTTAAACGGGAAAGGCCTTGTCAGTTCTGTCAAGCTCTCGACTGTATGCACACAGGAATAGTCCAAGAGACCGAAGTGAATTTATCTGAAGAAGTTTACTCCTTCCAGTTTCACAATGTTAAAGTCCCTGAAAAATCAAAGAACGTATTCATAGAGATTATTAACAATATTACTGAACAGAAAAATCTACAGGAAGAGCTTTTTAGAACCGAAAAAATGGCTGGAATTGGGACTCTTGTAGCTGGAATTGCTCATGAACTCAACAACCCCCTTGCGGCTATCTTTGGAACTACCGAAATTATGCTCAGTGAAGTTGAAGAGGGCTCTGAACAACAAGAATACCTTCAAGATATTCTCTCCTACTCAAAGACCGCATCAGATGTCATTAAAGAACTCTCTGTTTACTCACGTAAAGAAGAGAAAAAAGAGAAACAAGAAGTTGATATCGTCAAAATCCTAGAGTTTGCCCTTCGACTAGCTACTCGTGTTGCCGACTCTAAACGTGTTGATATTAAGCGTAACTACCATGCCCTGCCAGTCCTTGAAGCCAATGAGGGAGAATTACAGCAACTTTTCTTAAACCTGATTGTTAATGCTATTCAAGCAATGAATGGGGAAGGTACGCTAACCCTCTCCTGCATCGAGAAAGATGATTTTATCTACATCGGGGTGGCCGATACCGGTTGTGGTATCCCAGAACGGAGTATGAACCAGTTATTCACTCCGTTCTTCACTACTAAACCACCCGGGACAGGAACTGGCCTTGGATTAACAAATTGCTACAATATTGCTGAAAAAATGGGGGGAAGGATTAGGGTTCGAAGTGAGGAAAATGTCGGTTCAGAATTCACTGTAGTCTTTCCATTAAGTGAAGATAGCCAAAATGCAATCCGCTTCACCCTTGTTCAAGATCAAGGCGGTATGAGTGATGTCTTCTTTATTCAGCGTAAAGTTTTGGTGGGAGAAAAAGGGTATCTGGAAGAGACAATCCACCGAGCAGAAGATGAAAAAGCGATGCATATTCTAGCCTTTAAAGGTTTGCACCCGGTCGGAACAGTTTCTCTCATGACTTCAGATAATTTCTGGCCATTACCAATTTCTAAGTATTTTGATATCGAATCAGTCTTACAATCCAAGAAAAGTTCTGAAATTATTCGGTTAGCTGTGTTATCTGAGATGAGGAACACTTCGGTTTCCATTGGATTAATCGTACTAGTTTTCCTCCTTGCCCGAAGTTATGGCGTAGAGGAAGTCGTGATTGATGTATTTGCTGATGACAAAAAAACCATCAAGTTATACAAGAAATTTGGCTTCCAAGAAGTTGGAACGTACTACTCCCCTTCTGCAGTTACCGTGATGGCTCTCCAAAATAAAACCCCGATGGAAAAGGATAAAAGCCAACTAAGACACTTCGTGCGTCCCCTTTTTAGCCGATTACGAGGCCTCTTTGACTTTGGGGAATATACACAGGGAGTTCTTGATGAAATGGATCGAATCCTCAGCTCGGTAGCCGATGAACCTGCAGTCGTTGTAGAAAAAGCCGTCACTGAACAAAATGTCTTAGAAATGGTCAGCCCGTAAGAAAGTAGCACTATTGAAGCGTTCGCATCTGTAAAGCTTCTGCATCTAAAATGGTAATCTTTCGCCCCTTACCCATCTCAATAACGCCTTCGTCTTGGAGAATCTTTAATCTACGACTTAAAGTTTCCTGACTCATTGCCAATAAAGAAGCAACAGTCCCTTTGGTAACTGGCAATTGGATCTGATTATTTTTTACCTTTTGCTGTAACTGAACAAGGTATCCCGCCAAACGCTGTTCGACGGTCCCTTTTGCTATGCCGTGCAGCGAGGCATCACTTCGTGAAAGCCGTCTGCTCAGTTCCTGAGTAATTGTAAGGGCAATGGTGGGGTATTGAACCATAATTGAGCGCATCTCTTCTCCATCTATCATACACAGCTCACAATCACTTAGTGCTTGTGCAAAATCTTGTACAGGTTCTCTGCTGAACAAGGCTAATTCTCCCGTAAACTCCCCGGGGGTAATTACCCGCATTACTTGTTGTTCACCTTCACTATCAAGACGATAAACTTTCACGTTTCCGGTATGAACCACGATTAAGGAGCCACTTTCTTCTCCTGCGTAATAAATCAATTGCCCTTTTGTAAAATGACGTTCATGGGTAATAGCTGTAATGGCCTGCATTTGTTCAGCATCCAAATTACGGAACAAGGGTACTACGTGGAGACAACTATGATGATTACATTGCATAAAACACCATCCTCTTGCTTATAAGATAGTATACTTTTTTCACTTCGCAAACTGTATTATCCACATAATATTAATAATTATTAATACTACAATAAGTTATGGATCATTTCTCCAATAAAAATAGCTATATATCAAAACACATCCTTTATGATTTGTATGGTAATACATCGCTTTTGAAATTTTCAAACCATACTTCTAAGAAAATCATGTTCCTCCTAGCCCAAATCCCTTATAATCAAACAATCTAGAGTATACTTCTTTTCAATTCTCGAAATCCTTGATACCATTATAGGTATCTCAGAATAATGTAATTCGATCTAGGAGGAACGTATGAAGAAAGTTTTCGTATTTGCTCTCATTTGTCTTATGGGAACAGTCGTGTTTGCCGGAGGTGCTGCAGAAACAAAAGTCGTTGATGACACCCCCACTATCAGACTACTTACCGATGCTACAGGTATCGATGACAAATCTTTTAACGCGGCTGCATGGCGTGGTATTGTAGAGTTCTATGGCGACACTCTCAATAATACAACTGGTAGAGGTAAATACTATGATGTTGTTACAGCTCAGACCCAGGACATGTACATCCCTAACCTTAAACAAGCGGCCGATGAGGAATATGATGTCATCATGGTGACCGGCTTTACTTGGGCCGATGCTTTAGGTGAAGTTGCCCCAATGTATCCTGACCAAAATTTCGTGATTGTCGATGTGGACTGGGTGGGACAACCAAACGTCATGGAGTTCATCTACAGTGAAGAACAAGGCTCGTATCTCGTAGGTTTAGCAGCGGCCCTCCAAGCAAAAGCAGAAGGGGTAAACAACCCCAAATTTGGGTTCATTGGTGGAGTCCCCGGTGGTACCATCACCAAGTTTGAGATGGGCTATATCCAAGGCCTTCGCTCAGTATTCCCAAAAGCTGAAGTAGTCGATTACTATGCAAATGACTGGGGTAAACCCGAGTTAGCCAAAGCACAGGCTAAAAACTGGTATGACAGTGGTGTCTATGCAATCTTCTCGGCAGCCGGTGGTACTGGTAACGGAACCATTGCTCAAGCTAAAGAATATCGCTTACAGGGCAAAAACGTGTGGGCAATCGGTGTCGATAGCGACCAGTATGAAGACGGGATTTATGAAGGCAAAAAATCAGCTGTATTAACTTCTATGCTTAAGAAGGTTGAAAACTCTTCCCTCTACTGCTTAAACGCAGTTAAAGATGGCACTTTTACTGGTAAAGTGGTTAAAATGGACATGGTTGACGATGGAGTTGGATATTCTCAGGCTAACCCCGAACTCAAAGCTGAAGTTGTTAAAGCAATAGAAGTAGCGAAAGCCGATATTATTAGTGGCAAGATTAAGATCTACGGTACTTACAAAGAAGCCTTAGCAAATGGAGCTGTACCCGCTGGATTAGCAGCCCTTGATGATTAAATCTTATTTTATCTAACACGTAGGTGCGCCGACTCCGGCGCACCACTTCTATCTGGCATATTAAAAGCGAAATTCTATGCTGGACAGAAGAACTTGATGAGGAGGATCAACTGTGGAATATGCCATTGAGATGATCGGCATTACAAAAACCTTTCCCGGCGTGGTAGCTAACGACAATGTAACACTCAAAGTAGCAGAACAAGAAGTTCATGCTCTTTTGGGGGAAAATGGTGCGGGAAAATCAACTCTCATGTCGATCCTATTTGGAGCTTACAATGCTGATAGTGGCACGACTCGTATCCACGGTAAACCAGTCAACATCAAAGATCCTAACGTGGCCACTGACTTGGGTATTGGTATGGTCCACCAGCATTTCAAACTCGTTCACAACTACAGTGTAACTGAGAATATAGTCCTAGGAATGGAACCAAAAACAAAATTCGGGCTGCTTAACATTGGAAAAGCCGAAAAAAGGGTAGCTGAATTATCGAAACGTTATGGACTCCATGTCGACCCCCAAGCTCTTGTTGAAGACATAACAGTAAGTGCTCAACAACGTGTTGAGATCCTTAAAACACTCTACCGCAATGCAAATATTATTATCTTTGACGAACCGACAGCGGTACTCACACCCCAAGAAATTGA
>JAQVOO010000026.1 GCA_028702575.1 Sphaerochaetaceae bacterium | reverse complement strand
CGGAGTTTTCGTTTTGTAGCAATAAGGACCTTAACCATCTCATCAACACCAGGAGGTAATTCATCCCCCTCGCTTCTTTTTAGCCGCTGAATATCGATAATAGTCCCTTCAGTTCCATGAGGCACTTTCAACGAAGTATCACGCACCTCTTTAGCCTTTTCGCCAAAGATTGAATTGAGCAATTTAAACTCTGGCGTTGTATCCGCTTCTGATTTCGGGGTCACTTTTCCAACTAAAATATGCCCAGGACGGACTACCGTACCGACTCTAACAATCCCATCTTCATCCAGTTGTTCAAGGCTTTTTTCGCTGGTATTGGGGATATCGCGAGTTAATTTTTCAGGTCCAAGCTTTGTTTCTCGAATATCGGTAGTAAATTCCTTAATATGAATTGAGGTATAAATATCTTCTTTAACCACACGTTCAGAAATCAGTACCGCATCTTCGTAGTTATACCCATGCCATGGCACAAATCCAACTAAAATATTACGACCAAGTGCCAATTCACCGTTTTGTGTCGCCGGTCCATCAGCAATAACTTCACCTGCTTCAACATGCTGATCTTTGACAACTATCGGCTTCTGATTAAAACAAGTATCTTGATTGGTCCGTTCAAATTTCTGCACTTGATAGATATCGACATCACCTTCAATCTCACTTTGATCTGGGGTAATTTCAATTCTAACAGAAGAGACATAACTCACCGTACCAGCACGGGTGGCTTTAATAAGGACACCGGAATCATAGGCGGTCTTAGCTTCCATACCAGTACCAACGTACGGGGTCTCAGGGAACAACAAAGGTACAGCCTGACGTTGCATGTTTGAACCCATCAAGGCTCGGTTAGCATCATCATGTTCTAAAAATGGAATCAAGGAAGCAGCCACACTTATAACTTGCTTGGGGGAAACATCCATGTATTTAACTTCTTTTGCCCCTCTAGTAGTATAATCACCACTACGACGGACTGGAATATCTTCTTCCAGAAAGTTTCCCTCTGCATCTAAAACTGAGTTTGCCTGTGCGATATAAAACTTCTCTTCATCATTCGCATCTAAATAGCGATACGATGTTGATACCACACCATCTACAACGCGGCGATAAGGGGTCTCTAAAAACCCATGCTTATTAACACGAGTATAGTTTGCCAACGAGACAATCAACCCAATATTCGGCCCTTCTGGAGTCTCAATGGGACACATTCTCCCATAGTGAGTGTAGTGGACATCACGAACTTCAAATGAAGCCCGATCGCGTGAAAGCCCCCCAGGCCCCAACGCATTTAAGCGTCGCTTATGGGTCAATTCCGCTAATGGATTGACTTGATCCATAAACTGACTCAACTGACTCGAACCAAAAAATTCCTTAATAGCAGCAACTACCGGTTTAATTGAAATTAAATCTTGTGGTTTAACTTGATTGCTTTCAAGGTTCATCCGCTCACGTGCTATCCGTTCCATTCGTGCAAAAGCTGCACTGAGCTGGTTTTGCAATAGTTCACCAACTGATCGTACACGTCGGTTCCCCAAATGGTCGATATCATCAACATTGGCCTCACCAATATATACTTTAATGAGAAAGTCCATAGTGTTAACAATATCTTGCGGAGTTAACACTGTAAGATCTGTACTAGCATCCTCATCATCAATATCTTCATCAGTCCCAAACTTCTTATTGAACTTATAGCGACCGACACTGCCTAAATCATAACGTCGGCTAGAGAAGAATTGATCAGGAAGATCTTTCTCAGCCCGCTCTATGGCAATCATCTCACCCGGTTGGAGTACGGCATAGATAGGAGAAAGAACATCTTCTTTCATCGGTTCATCATGCCCTTCCTGGGTATACTTGGCATCTTCAATCTCAAAACAATTGAGGATCATGCGCGAGTGCAACGAATCAGGATGTTGTTCATCAATAATTTGAATCGATGTGAGGCCATCTTTCACTAAAGCTTCAATAAATGTAGGAGACAACTCATCTCCAGCACGCAATAGTTTCTTAGCTGATTTCCCACCCTTCGTCGAATAGATATCTGTAAAAGCTACTGCTCCGACCAACTCATTATTGGCTTTAACGTCTTTTAACAGTTCTACAGTTTTTGGCTTATAAAAATTAGCTACAATCTTTTCGCGGGTATCAAATCCAATTGCCCGCAAAAACAACGTGCCTAGAATTTTCTTCTTCCGATCTACCTTCGCATAGATCAGTTCTTTTTTCTTATCATCTATCTCAAATTCTAGCCAAGATCCACGATAGGGAATTATTCGAGAAGAATAGACTCCCTTATCATCAGAAAAGATCACACCAGGAGAACGGTGAATCTGACTGACAACAACGCGCTCAGCACCATTTACGATAAACGTACCACGATCGGTCATTAATGGAATATCACCAAAAAAGATTTCACGTTGGCGCAGCTCGCCCGTTGCGGTCAGCTCCAAACTGATCGTTGCTTTGATAGGAATGGAATAAGTCCGTCCCTTCCGTTTACATTCGATCTCGGAGAACTTTATGTTGTCATAATCGATCGTGTACCCATGATAATGTAGGCACATTTCGCCATTTTGGCTCTCGATCGGAAATGTCGATTGAAAGACCTGTTCCAAACCAGAGTTTGGATCAAGCTCCATTTCTTTTTTTACACGATCGAGTTGCAGGAACCTTTCATACGAATCGAGCTGAATACCAACGAGATTCGGTAACTCACACACTTCTTGCGTATGGGTTCCAATATATTTTCTAGTAATTGAATTGCCTTTGGCAACCATTGTTACCCTCCGGAGGTCTGTGTTGCGGAAGATTCGGACAGGAGTCCGAGAACCCACACATCGGATTGTAGTAGACACAACCGGCCACCGAAATAATTCGGTGGCTGGATCCCTCAGGCTAATGCCTGTTTAAACATAACAAAAAACGAGTTATTTAACTTCAACAGTCCCGCCTGCTTCCTCAAGTTTTTCCTTGATGCTCTTGGCGTCATCTTTTGAAACTGCTTCTTTAATAGCTCCACCAGCAGTAACAAGATCTTTTGCTTCTTTAAGGCCCAAACCAGTAAGAGCACGTACAGCCTTAATAACAGAAATAGTCTTGCCTTCTGCGACACCCTTAAGGATGACATCAAATTCAGATTGTTCTTCGACTTCTTCAACAGCAGCGGCTGCTCCAGCGACAGCAACAGGTGCGGCTGCAGTAACGTCAAACTTCTCTTCCATAGCTTTGATGAGGTCAGAGACCTCCATCACAGTCATATTTGCGACTGCTTCCAAAATTTCTTCTTTAGTAGCCATATTATCTTCTCCTTGTATTATACGTACGGTAATAGCAGGTCTACGTGAACGCGAAGACTAATACCGTATTAATTTTCTTTTGCATCAGCAACAGCCTGCAAAGTCCGAACGAGCTTTGAAAGTGGGGCTTTCATAGTACCCATCAACATCGCAATCAATTCCATCCTCGTCGGCAATTTGCTATATGCTTCGATTGCCTCTTTATCAAACAGCTTCCCATCAAGATAAGCACCTTTGACCTGCAGTGAAGTACTCTTGGAAAAGTCAAAGAGAATCTTTGTCGCTAAACTTGAAGCATCTTCACCTTTAGTCAAAAGCACTGCAGTTGGTCCCTCAAGATTAGCTTCAGTTCCCTTATGCTCTAAATCATTCATAACGATTTTTGCAAATCTATTTTTTACTACCCGATATGTAGCCTCTTGCTCTCTCAATTGAGATCGCAAAAGAGAAATTTGTTCTACAGTCATCCCGCGATAATCGGTAAAAACGAATCCGTCATACTGGGAGAATTCATCCGTCATCACTTTAACGGCATCCACTTTATGTTGGGCTTTTCGCGCCTTATATTCTGCCATTTCACCAATCCTCCTAGTTCTCTCTCACAGCAACCATGACGCCAGGCCCCATAGTTGAACTGAGAGCAATGCTCTTAAGAAATTCACCTTTTGCATCACTAGGTCTCTTTCTTAACACTTCAGCGATAACAACACGCGCATTTTCAACTATCTTTTCAGCATCCATCGAAACCTTGCCAACTGCCAAGTGTAACACACCTGTCTTATCGGAACGGAACTCGACACGACCCTGCTTTAATTCAGCCAATGCGCCTTTAATATCAAAAGTTACCGTTTGGGTCTTCGGGTTAGGCATAAGACCACGTCGACCTAAAATAGGTCCAAGACGACCAACATCTTTCATCATGTCTGGTGTGGCCACAGCTACATCAAAATCCATCCATCCGCCACGAATCTTCTCAACCAAATCTACATCACCGACGTAGGTCGCACCTGCATCAAGAGCTTCTTGAGCTTTATCACCTCTAGCAAACACCAAGACCCGCTTTTCGGCTGAGAATTGATGGGGAAGAACCACAGTATCCCGAACTGATTGGCTTTTTTTCAAAGCTAGGTTCAAAGAAAGTTCTACCGTTTCATCAAATTTAGCATAGGCGATTTTCTGGACTAGATCGACTGCATCGGCAAAAGAGTATTGCACTGTTCTATCGACTTGCTTAAGGGCTTCTATATACTTCTTTCCATGCTTCATTTTGGCGCCTCCACCTCAACACCCATGCTTCTAGCTGTGCCGGCGATGATTTTTTTGGCAGCTTCCATATCATTCGCGGTCAGATCAGGAAACTTGGTCTTGGCGATCTCGGCCAGTTGGGCTTGTTTCAACTTTGCAACTTTCTGAGTATGTGGTACTCCAGAACCACTAGCGATGCCACAAGCCTTCTTAATAAGAACCGCAGCTGGCGGAGTCTTAAGGATGAAGGTAAAAGAACGATCAGCATACACAGTGATAACTACTGGAATAACTAATCCAGCTTCAAAGTTCTTTGTTTTATCATTGAACTGCTGGACAAATTGAGGCGCGCTGACTCCATGAGGACCAAGAGCTGGTCCTACTGGGGGTGCTGGCGTAGCCTTTTGGGCGGGGCACTGCAACTTAATGATTGCAGCCACCTTTTTCTTTGCCATATTTCTATCTCCTTACGCGACAACTCGTAGCTTCGCGCTGGTATTAACGCCTTTCCAACGGAAAGGCTCCCACCTTCCGGAACACCCGGAGGGAGAATGTTAAAAACCTCTATTATTATATTTTCTCTACTTCCAGAAAATCAACTTCAACTGGAGTTGATCTCCCAAAAATACCAACCAATACCCGTAAACGACCTTTTTCTAAGTTCACTTCTTCAATTGTACCAGTGAAAGATTCAAACGGACCTTCAACGATCTTAACATGCTCACCTTGACTAAACGACTGTTTAGGTCGCAACACTTTTTCTGTTTTAATCTCGCCGGTTTTCTGTAAGATACCCTTTAGCTCTTCACTTGTAAGAGGAGTAGGCTTGCGCCCATCCAGAGATCCAACAAATCCAGTAACACCTTGAATTTTCTTTATTTGGGAACAAAAAAATTCCCACTGGTATTCTGGTAAATCCATTTGGACAAGAATATAGCTTGGCAGGATTTTCCGTTTAACGGTTTTTTTGACCCCATCTTTAACTTCAATAACTTCTTCAATTGGTACTTTTACATCAGAAACGACCTCACCGAATTGTGGGTCACTTTCCATCATTTTATGGATAATTTTTTCTATTTTATTCTCATACCCTGAATACGTATGTACTACATACCAGCCTTTAGCCATGTTCTCTCCTAGAAAATCAAATCGACACCCTGAACTAGCAAGAAATCGACCAAGCCGAGAACCAAAGCAAAAATAGCGGTAGATACAAGTACCACTTTGGTAGAGGCTAAAACCTCCTCACGAGAAGGCCAAACAACTTTCTTCAGCTCCAAGCGAGATTCTTTTAAATAGCGAATCAACTTCTTCATCAAATAACTCCTTGTCCGGGAGGTCAACAGGTCAGGTAGGACTCGAACCTACAACATCTGGTTTTGGAGACCAGCGCTCTAGCCATTGGAGCTACTGACCTGTTCGCCTCTCGATACGCTATTTTATCTTCGTCTCACGATGAAGGGTATGTTTACGATCAAATGGACAATATTTGTTCATTTCAAATTTTTCTGGAGTATTTCTCCGGTTCTTTTCAGTTGTATAGTTTCTACGCTTGCACTCTGTGCACTGCATGGCTATCTTTTCAACTGGTCCTTTTTTCTTAGCACTACTACCAGCCATCCTAAACTCCTTGCCGGAATAAGTCCGGCGCTACTCTCCACAAAATCCAGAAGGAAAAAAGCCCTCGATCGGATTTGAACCGATGACCCCCACCTTACCATGGTGGTGCTCTGCCAGCTGAGCTACAAGGGCAAATCAACATCTGCACGGATTACCATAGGCCGCACCATCATTGTGGTCGAGCAGATGTCAAAGTAGCAAATCACCATTCTTTTGTCAATATCAAACTCTCTCAAATCATAAAACTAACCTATATAGAGGATTCTGTACATCCTGTCAGGTTGATTTGACCACCTGATTCCAGTACTATGCTAATAAGAGGCGGTAATATATTTCCGCTAAAGGAGCATTATGAACACCAAAGAACAAAACACGCGTTTCTCACCGACTAAAGCAGCAATAGCTTTAGATTTCGCGGAACATTTAAAATACACCCTTGACTCAGATGAGTATCATAACACAGAAGTATCTCGATATACAGCATTAGCACTCTCTATTCGAGATAGAATTATTCACCAATGGCACCAAAGTCGGTCTACACAGCGGGCCGCTGGGGCAAAACGAGTCTATTACCTCTCATTAGAATTTCTCATGGGACGCGCGATGACTAATAATGTCATCAACCTTAAGTTAGAAAAAGAAGTTAAAGGGGCAATGGCAGACTTGGGTTACACTTGGGAAGAATTTATTGAAGTAGAGCCGGATGCAGGATTAGGTAATGGAGGCCTTGGCCGCTTAGCAGCCTGTTTCCTTGATTCACTAGCTACCTTAGACATCCCCTCGTTTGGCTATGGAATAAGATATAACTATGGTATTTTTAGACAACATATCCGTAATGGTTGGCAGACAGAACAACCAGATAATTGGTTGCGCCACGGTAATCCTTGGGAAATTGCTCGCGAAGATGTTCGTTACACGGTCAATTTTGGTGGTGAAGTCCGCTTCATCCGTGAAGGAGGACGGGATCAGTATAAATGGATCAGTGCAGAACAGGTGCACGGAGTAGCCTATGACATGCCAATTGTTGGCTATGGTGGAAACACAATCAATACACTACGTCTTTGGAGTGCCAAAGCGACCGAAGAGTTTAACTTCCAGGAATTTAATGAGGGAGATTACGTTCAAGCGGTACGTGCAAAGGTTCTAGCTGAAAACTTAAGCCAAGTATTATATCCTAACGATACTTTATATATGGGCAAAGAATTGCGCCTCAAACAACAATACTTCTTTGTTGCCTGTTCGTTAGCAGATATCATCCGTCGCTTCAAACGCCAAAATGCACCTTGGAGCACATTCCCTGATTTTGTAGCCATACAACTAAATGACACCCACCCTTCACTGGCAATTCCCGAATTAATGCGTATCCTTATCGATATAGAACAACTAGAGTGGGAAGAAGCTTGGGATATCACGGTAAAAACTATGGGATACACAAACCACACCCTTATGCCTGAAGCTCTCGAAAAATGGGCACTACCCATGTTAGAAGCTATTTTACCAAGACACCTCCAGATAATCTATGAAATAAACCACCGTTTCCTCCAACATGCAGTTGCATTTTTTCCCCTTAAACCCGAATTAATGCAGCGCTTGAGTATTGTAGAAGAAGGTCCTGTCAAGCAAATCAGAATGGCAAACTTGTCAATTATCGGCTCCCATTCTACTAATGGAGTAGCCGAGTTACACTCGCGGTTGCTCAAGGAACGGATGTTTCCTGAATTTGCCACCGTATTTCCAGATCGTTTTAACAACAAAACAAATGGTATTACCCAACGACGATGGCTACTAGACTCAAATCCCTTGCTGGCATCTAAGATTACTGAAGCCATCGGGGATGGATGGATTACCGATTACGGGCGAATTCATGAACTGGCCCCCTTTGCCGAAGATGCAAATTTCCGCACCGATTTCTTAGCCATCAAGCAAAAGAATAAAGAGCATGCGGTAAAATTCATCAAAAAAGATTGTGGCATAACTATTAACCCAAATACCATGTTCGACGTACAAGTGAAACGGATCCATGAATACAAACGCCAACTACTTAATGCCTTTAATATCATACTACTGTATCAACGGATCAAAGAGGGACGAATATCAGATTTCTCCCCTACCACCTTTATTTTTGGCGGCAAAGCGGCTCCAGGGTATGTGAATGCTAAATTAATAATCAAATTGATCAATAATTTAGCTAAAGTCATCAATAATGATAGTGATGTACGCGACCTTATAACAGTCCATTTCTTGCCCAACTATCGAGTCACGATGGCTGAAAATCTTATCCCGGCAACCGACCTTTCAGAGCAGATCTCAACTGCAGGATTTGAAGCGTCTGGTACTGGTAATATGAAGTTTATGTGTAACGGAGCCTTAACTATTGGCACCATGGATGGTGCAACAATTGAAATGGCAGAAGAAGTTGGTCGTGAGCATATGTTTATATTTGGCCACTCTGCCGAGGAAATAGAACAGATGAAGGCGCAATATGATCCCTACGCTTGGATCACAAAGGATCCAGAAATCAAGAAAGGGATGGATTTACTCCTATCAGGCTATTTTAACGTCATGGAGCCCAACATTTTTGATCCTCTAAAACAAGCGTTGCTGAATGAAGATAGATATTTCCATTTTGCCGACTTAAGAAGTTATGCTGATGCGCATACAGAGGCCTCTTTCCTGTACACTAATGATCGCGATACATGGGCCCAAAAAGCTATTCTTAATATTGCCGCATCAGGAAAATTCTCCAGTGACCGTACCATCATGGAATACACTAATGATATCTGGAAGACACGAAGATGCCCTATTGTGCGTGATGAATCAGCCAGCTCAACTATGCGTAGTGCGCGAAAGCGGTAAATAAGTTAACCGATAAAAGGAATTAACTTTGTTAACCAAACACCGATTTGACTAAATATAGGGGCAAAGAGGAGAGCCGGAATGAAATTTCCGGCTTTAAATTGGCGAACCTTCATTAAGCCAAAAGCAATCATTATTAACAAGACTCCACCAGCGGCTGAAAGTTCAATCAAACCAGACTCCCCCAATAACGGAGAAATCCATCCACCAGCTAAAGTAAAAAATCCTTGGTACAATAGCACAACTACTGCTGAACCAATCACTCCTGGCCCGTAAGCAGCTGCAAAGACAATGGCCATAGAGCCATCTAAAACTGATTTAATAAAAATTAAGGTGTAATCTCCCTGCGTTCCAGCTGCAATTGGCCCAACTACCGCCATGGCTCCCGAACAAAAGAGCAGTGATGAATTGAGAAACCCCCGTGCGAATAAAGATCCCTCTGAAAGTGGTTGGTTTTCGTTATTACGCCCTTTTGTCTTCTTCTCCATCCAATCGCCTAAACGGAGAATCCCCTTTTCAATACCAAGACCATATCCAATAAAACCACCTATCACTATGGAAAATAAAAGCACTAAATAACTTTTAGTCTCTAATGCCATCTGGATCCCAATTACCAGGGTAATCAAGCCTGAAGCGGCAAAGACAACTTCTTTAAACTGCTCTTTTAAACGAGAACCGATTAAAAGACCCAAAAGAGACCCAATAATAATGGCAATACTGTTAATATATGTGGCAATCATGATTGCGAGTATAATCAGATTGCCATTGTTTTGGCAATCATGGTAGGGTGCCAATATGGTAACCGTCTTACTTGCTGCCGGAAAAGCTACTCGGATGAAAGAGGCCAAACTCTTGCTCCCGTTTCGTGGCGAAGCTATAATCATCCACGCCCTGCGTGCTGCATTACAAAGTTCCTCCACAGTAATTTTGGTTACGGGGTGGTATGAAGATCAAATTGAAGCAATTATAGCACCCCTTCTGAAACAGTACGGGGATGCACTTTACCTCGTTCACAATAACAAACCGAATCAAGGGCAATTCTCTTCAACCCAAATTGGTGTGGCTCAAGTTACCCCAAACACCCCTTTTTTTATTGCGCTAGCAGATGCTCCCCTTATAAAGAAAGAACATTATGAAGCATTGAAACCACTGTTAGAGAACTATGATGGAGTTCGTCCCTTTTTTCACACCACACCTGGCCATCCAGTCCTCTGTGCTGCAGCTTTACAACAAACTATTTTAGAAGCACCGCTATCTACGACTATGCGTGAATTATTGGAAGGAAAAAATATACGGAGGTTCGACACCGACGATCCTGCCTGGATAACCGATATCGACACCCCCTCTTCGTATCAAAAACTTATTAACGCTTACGACGTTCTAACGTAATTAAACCATTTTTATCAACGCGGACAACCACGGTATCTCCGTCGCCAAACTCTCCGGAAAGTATGAACATGGCAAGCGGATTCTCTATTAAATTCTGAATTGCCCGTTTTATGGGTCTTGCTCCAAAATTGGGATCATAGCCAGCATCCGCAACTACATCTAACACAGCATCATCATAATCTAACGTAATCGAACGATGGGCTAACCGCTCTTTTAATAAAGTTAATTGCAATCCAACAATTTTCCTAATTTGTTCACGCTCTAAGCGGTGGAACACAATAATCTCATCAATCCGGTTAATAAACTCTGGCTTAAAAGCCTTAGCTACTACCGATTCTACAGCAGCACGAGCCTCTTCAAATGTTTCAGCAGATAACAACAATTCACTACCTAAATTACTCGTCATGATCACAATGGTATTAGTGAAATCGACCACCCTTCCTTGCCCATCGGTAAGACGTCCATCATCTAAAACTTGCAAAAGAATATTAAATACATCAGGGTGGGCCTTTTCAATTTCATCAAAGAGAATAACAGAATAGGGTCTACGTCTAACGACTTCCGTTAATTGGCCCCCTTGATCATAACCAACATACCCAGGGGGAGCCCCTATTAAGCGACTTACTGAAAACTTCTCCATGTACTCGCTCATATCAATTCTGGTGAGAGCCTTTTCATCGTTGAACAGGAAAGAGGCTAACACCTTGGCTAGTTCTGTTTTACCTACACCGGTAGGACCTGCAAATAAAAATGCACCTAATGGTCGCCTTTCATCGCCAATACCAGTCTTGTTACGCCGAATGGCATTACTGACAGCTCTAATAGCATTTTCTTGGCCAATTACTTGCTTACCTAAAATCTCTTCTAAATGGAGATACTTTTCCATCTCAGATGACAACATCTTGGCCACCGGAATTCCAGTCCAATTGGAGACGATACTAGCAATATCATCTTCAGAGACCTCTTCCCGTAAGAGGCGATTTCCATCTTGTTGTTCATCTAAAGCTTTACTCTGCTCCTCAATCTCTTTGGTTAAAGCAGGAATCAAGCCATGTTTAATTTCAGCTGCCCGATTTAAATCGCCAGAACGTTCACTTTGAATCTCTTCGTTTTTCAACTTTTCTAGTTGAACTTTCTTTTCTCTGATTGTTGCAATCGACTCTTTTTCATTAGTCCATTGCATTTGAAGAGCATCACGAGTCGTATTCAGCTCGGCTAATTCACTTTTTATCTTTTCTAAACGCTTAGCCGAACCTTTATCGGTCTCACGTTGCAAAGCTTGCTCTTCTATATTTAACTGTAATATCTTGCGTTCAATCTGATCTAACTCGACCGGTTGACTCTCAATTTCCATTTTCAACTGACTAGCAGCTTCATCGACAAGGTCGATAGCTTTATCGGGGAGAAAACGGGCCGTAATATAGCGATCAGAGAGCATCGCTGCTGCTACCAAAGCTTCATCCTTAATACGCACTCCATGGTGTACTTCATACCGTTCTTTGAGACCTCTTAAAATGGCAATGGTGTTTTCAACATTGGGCTCTTGCACAAGAACAGGCTGAAACCGTCTTTCTAGAGCTTTATCCGATTCAATATACTTACGATACTCATCTAAGGTTGTGGCCCCAACTGCCCGCAATTCCCCACGGGCCAAAGCTGGTTTTAACAAATTAGAGGCATCGGTAGAGCCTTCAGCCGCACCAGCTCCTACTAATGTATGCATTTCATCAATAAAAAGAATAATCTCCCCTTCTGCAGCCACAACTTCGTTAATAACTGCTTTCAGGCGTTCTTCAAACTCTCCCCGGAATTTAGCTCCCGCGATAAGTGCCCCTAAATCAAGGGCTAGTAACCTTTTTGAAGCCAGGGATTCTGGAACATCTTTTGAAACGATCCGTTGAGCAAGACCTTCAACAATAGCTGTTTTCCCTACCCCTGGTTCACCGATTAGGACCGGATTATTCTTGGTCCGGCGAGACAAAACTTGCATAACACGTCGAATCTCATCATCGCGACCAATGACTGGATCAAGCTTCTGTTGCCGTGCTAGTGCAGTCATATCTTTACAATACTTCTCTAGTGCTTGATACCGATCTTCTGGGTTTTCGTCGGTTATTCGTGTGTTGCCACGGACTAACTGTAAAGCTTTAAGGATACCATCACGCTTAACTCCCTGCTTATGGAGCATGCGTGCTAAAGGAGAATCATCGGCTAATAGAGCTAAAAGGAAATGCTCAGCGCTAATATACTGATCTTTGAAGACTGCCATCTCTTTTTCAGCAGCATAGAGCAGTTCTGCTAATTTTGCTGAAAGAGTCCGTTGTGTAGCGGTCCCATAAGCCTTTGGTAACCGTTCGACAAGAGTAAGCGTCTCTCCTTCCACCACCCGATGAGGCACACCAAGCCTATCAAATAAGGGTGCTAATAGACCGTCTTGTTGTTGCAACAAGGCCAATAAAAAGTGTTCGGCCTCAATCGTTGGGTTGTTGTATTCACGCGCCAGAGCATCAGCGCTCTGAATTGCTTCGCGCAATTTAATTGTCATCTTTTCTATATTCATATCATACCTCTAAAATTTGGGCACATCCGAGTATAATATAGTAATAGAATCTAAGACTGGCAAATTTCCTAAAAATTATATTATGAAATTTTGGGTTTTTTTAGGGTGTAATAATTCAAGATAATTAGAGACAAGTTCCTTTGAACCTTCAATGTCAAAGGCATCAAGGAAGGCTAGCTGAAAACAAAAAGATTCTAATAAAATAACTAGATGCTGTGTAATGCGATTCACATCACACTCAACTATTTCTCCGGTAGAAACGCCTAAGCGCAACAACCGTTTAAATAAAATATGCAATTTTACCGTTCTACGTAAAATAATATCGGAGAAATCGGTCCCTTCTTTCTTTAACTGTAGCATTACATCCATCAGTGAGGTTAATTCCTCCCGATGTTGGGCAGCTATATCAATGATGTCGTTACATATTTTAAGGATTCGTTCGACGATTCCATCTGTTGTACTCCATACGTAATCAGCATATTTTGTAAACATTCTGCCAGTAACTAATTTTACAGCATAGTAATAAATTTGTTCTTTATTTTTGAAGTATTGATAAATTGTCGGTCGAGAAATACCACATTCTAAAGCAATTAAAGAAAGGTTAGAATCACGGTAACCCTCACGCCCAAAAACCTTAAGTGCTGTTTGAAGGATTTTTTCTTTCCGTTCTTCATGGTTAATTTTTTTTGGCATGTTACTTTCCTGCTACTCGTATCGTATCTAGTTATGTTACACTATAGCATGTTTTTGTAAAAGACACTACGGAAATACCATAGAGGAGACCTTGATGTTTCATATAATCTGGTTCATCCCAATTACGATAGTGCTACTCATTCTTATTGCCTGTCTACGAACTATTATCCTAAAGGCTCGCACAAAGGATTCGCATGGAGTTACTACTAATATTCCTTTCATAGAAGATCCTACGAGAGCTGCCAACCACCTCGCTGAAGCAGTTACCTTTGCCACTATTGCCGCTTCTGATTGGGAAAAGACAGACTTCACTGCTTTTAGAGATTTCCAAGAATTTCTAAAAAAAACTTATGCACATACTTTTTCTAAGCTAGAAGTTCTGGATGCAGGGCCCTACAACATAGTACTGCGTTGGGCTGGTAGTGAAACTACCCTTCTACCAGCCTTATTGTTGGCCCATCAAGATGTCGTCCCTGCAGCAGATATAAAAGAATGGACCTACCCTCCTTTTTCTAACCAGATTAAGGATGGCTATGTGTGGGGTAGAGGTAGTTTTGATGCTAAGGGGCAGCTAATCGCTATTATGGAAGCTCTAGAAACATTGGTAGAAAAATCTTTTAAACCGGCACGAACTTGGTATATCGCTTTTGGGTGTGATGAAGAAGTTAGAGGCTCCCATGGCGCTGCCGCCATAGCTCAATATTTCAAATCACAAAATCTACGTTTTGCCTTCGTTTTAGATGAAGGTGGTGTCGTGGCTGAGGGATTCATCCCCATGCTACCCCACCCGGTAGCTGTTGTGGGTATTGCAGAAAAAGGTGATGTGAATGTCAAATTAACATGTGACAGGGAAGGTGGCCACTCATCAAGTCCAAACAACCCCACTGCTTTGAGCATCTTAGGCCGCGCAATGTGGCGCTTAGAGGCTAAGCAGTCTCGTGCAATAATAACAACTCCAGTTAGCCTCATGCTCACTACACTAGGACTCCATGCCCCCTTCCTACTTGCTATTCCACTGCTAAACCTTTGGTTATTCAAACCGTTGATTGCTGCTATCTTTCGTAAAACCCCCGCCATGAATGCCCTACTGAGAACCACCTGTGCCGTTACTATGGCTCAAGCTAGCGATGCCCCCAATGTTATTGCTAAGCAAGCCGTTGCAGTTGCCAATTTACGCCTCTTACCTCATCAATCGACTGAGCAAACACTAACTTGGATGCGACGACGAATTAACGATAAACGAGTAACTTGTACACCCCTAGAAAAGACTATGCGTTCACAGAGTTCTTCCATTGATAGTCCTGAATTTGCCCTTTTAACCGAGACGATTAAGGAGGTTTTTCCGTCAGCTATCCCCACCCCTTACCTCATGACCGGAGGTACCGATGCGATTTGGTATGAACCATTAAGTAGTCAGGTATACCGCTTTACTCCGGCTGCTATGAACACGGGAGAGTTGAACAGAATGCACAACCGTGACGAACGCTTTTCCGTGGAAAATCTGTGTAAAGCGACCCAATTCTACATGACCTTACTTACCCGCGGAAACGCATGATTCGTTACATCTTATCGCTCATGGTCGCGACCATTACTGCTTTAATAGTATGCATCCTATTTTCGGCTTCATCAAAGACCACTGAGTAGGGACTTCTAAAAACCTCATCCGTGACCTCCATCTCTTCGAGCCCATACTTTTTATACATTTCTTCTCCGACAGTCGTTTCAAGATCATGAAGGGAGGGCAAACAATGCTGGAAGATAATAGCTGGATTTCCTGAAGCTTTTAGTAACTCCATAGTTACTTGATACGGGCCCAACAAAGCAACACGGGTGGCTATTTGATCCTCCTCCCCCATCGAAACCCAAACATCTGTATAGATGATATCGGCATCTTTGACCGCTTTAAAAGGATCTTCCTCACAGATGATTGAAGAACCGGTTTCTTTAACATCCTGAGCTAGCAAGTCAATTAATTTTTGGTGGGGAAAGAGTTCTTTGGGTGCAGCTACTACAAAAGACATACCAACCTTAGCCGCTCCTATCATCAATCCATTCGCTACATTATTTCTCCCATCACCAACATACACCAATTTCATCTCATTAAGTGGCTTGTCAATATGCTCACGGGCAGTCATAAAATCGGCTAAGACTTGAGTGGGGTGGTCGTCATCAGTCAGACCGTTCCAAACTGGTCTTTGTGAATACTTAGCTAACTCTTCAACTAAGCGCTGGCTACTTCCACGATACTGGATCCCATCATAAAAGCGCCCTAATACCTTAGCCGTATCCTCGATAGACTCTTTTTTTCCCATTTGACTATTAGTCAAAAAAGTTACGGAGGCACCTTCATCGAAAGCAGCTACCTCGAAAGCACAGCGAGTACGGGTAGAGGGTTTATCGAATATAAGGACTATGTTTTTCCCTTCAAGCAATAAATCTCGCCTCCCAGCTCTCTTTTTCTCCTTTAGTTCACTAGCCAAGTCTAAAAGATAGAGGATTTCTTCGGTACTAAAATCCTTTAAAGTAAGCAAGCTTCTTCCAGTAAGTTTCATACAGTAACCTCCTATTTTTTTTCACGATCAACGACAGGATCTGATTCTACCGCAATTAATTTACGTTGGATCTTTTCTGTCCGGCGGAAAGCCAAATCGAGATCGCCAGAGGCTAAATCCAGTCGTTTTTTAGTTTTTTCTAACATCTCACCAAAACGGGAAAACTCAGTTTTTACTCCACCTAATACTTGCCAAACCTCACTAGATCGTTTTTGAATAGCCAAAGTCTTAAATCCCATCTGTAAGCTATTGAGTAAAGCGGTAAGTGTCGTTGGACCAGCTACAACTATCCGATAGGTCTTTTGTAAAACATCGACCAAGCCAGGTAAACTGAGGACTTCTGCATATAACCCTTCTAAGGGGAGGAAAAGAATAGCAAAATCGGTGGTTAAAGGAGGATCCAAATATTTGGTTGAAATTGCTTTGGCTTCAGCTTTTAACCGCTGCTCAATTGCTTTACGGGCAATCTCACTCCCCTCTTTATCGCCCGCATCTTGTGCTATGAGTAACCGCTCATAATCTTCCTTGGGAAATTTTGCATCGATAGGAAGCCACACCCCTTTATCTTGTAATCCTGGAAGACGAATAGCAAACTCCACCCGTTCATTACTACCGCTTTTGGTGGCTACGTTCTCGCTATACTGATCGGGCGCTAAAACATCTTGTAAAATCGCATGTAATTGAAACTCTCCTAACATTCCACGCGACTTAACATTGGTTAAAACTCGTTTGAGATCGCCAACACCATCGGCAAGATTCTGCATCTCACCCAAGCTTTTATTCACCACAGTCAATTGGTCACTTACAAGCTTAAACGATTCCCCTAGGCGCCGTTCCAATGTTTCATGGAGTTTTTCATCGACGGTGAGGCGCATCTGCTCCAGTTTACGTTCATTATCAGTGCGGATAAGTTCCATCTTGGTATCGATAGAATCTCGCATTGCCAATAATTGCCGCTCGGTTTTCTCGCCCACTTCACTTGTTCTTTGGGTTAAAGATTCTAATTGGTTTTGAGTGAGAGAGGCTATTGCAGTTAATGTATCAATTGAGCTTTGATGAGAAGATTGGAGGGCTTCAGACACTTGGGTCCGCATCCGCTCCAATCTATTACGTACTAATACTAAGGTAGTAGCAGAAAGTATTATTACCAGAATGATGCTAGCAAGGGTAATGTAGACAAGAATCATCAACAACCTCCTTAGGGCATCATACTAGTGCTTCTACTTAAAATACTACAACAACTTCTCCGTTAGGATAAGTTTTGGCAACAAAGTCCTTAATTGTCTGGCTTTGAAGAGCTTTTACTAAAGCGACGATATTAGGATCCTTTTCATGCCCCTCTCTTACTGCAATTACGTTTACATAGGGAGAGTCAGCACCTTCAATAGCCAAGCCATCTTTATTCGCTTTTAATCCAGCGGGAATAGCATAGTTCCCATTAATAACAGCGGCATCGACATCGGCTAAAACCCGTGGTAAAGAAGCTGCTTCAATCTCATGGAATTTAATTCCTTTAGGATTCTTATCGACATCGAAAGGGGTTGCAGTAATTCCGGCATTCTCCTTCATGGTTATCAATCCAGCACTCTCTAAGAGCAATAGAGCGCGACCACCATTGGTAGGGTCATTCGGAATAGCAATAGTGGCCCCTTGTGGTATTGCTGATAAAGTTTTGTGTTTACGTGAATAAAGGGCAATCGGTTCAATGTGAATACCGCCAGCATTTACCAAGTGGTATCCTTGTTCTTTGTTAAATGATTCCAAATAGGGGATATGCTGGAAAAAATTAGCATCTATTTGGCCATCTTCGAGTGCTTTATTAGGTGTAACATAATCGGTAAATTCAACAATCTTCAAGGTAATGCCTTGTTGAGCTAAATCGTCTACCACAAGATTTAAAAAAA
>JAQVOO010000173.1 GCA_028702575.1 Sphaerochaetaceae bacterium | reverse complement strand
GCGCTGGAAGTTTTCGTATGTCAATTCTTTCACGTTTTGTTCCTTCTGCCTATTTAGACACTTTAGAGATTTTTGTAATTATAAATGAAAATAGACTTCCAGTATAGGAGTCATGCCTGATAATTAGACATTTTCTCCAACTATATACAACTTCAACCTTCTAACATCATGTTTGTCAAAAGGTGGTAGTAATTGGGACTAACTAGCAGATCATTCAAATTATAAAAGATGTTATTTTGACAAAAAATAATATGTATAGGTTCAAACAAGTAAATATATTCTTGACAACCTCAAACACCTTGACAAATTGATTTATTTTGATGTATGTTATCTATGGGTCCTTGGTTTTACGCATCCCCTCCTACTTTAAAAAAATACTAGAATAAATCCTAGAAACAAAAAGAGAGACATTATGAAAAAAACGTGTATTGTATTAGCAATCACATTACTAGCAACGGGATTTTTATTCGCTTCACCAAGCTGGATAGGTATGCAAGGAACAGCCTCCGTCAAACAGGAAACTGGAACAGACGAAGAGCATACAATTATTCCTATCGGTATAAATATCGCGGGAACCGCCTATTTAGGCGAGGCTCCTGTAGGTATAGGGTTTCAGGGTGGATTTACCAAGACCGCTTTACATAAAAGAGACGGATCGGAGATGGAAGTAGAGGATTATCCTTTGACATGGAATATTGGAGCCACCGGAAAATTCAGACTTAATATGAGTGATTTGCTTGCTCTAGAACTGGGTGGCGGACTCATGTATGAACATTATGCCAGAATTGGAAAAGTTTTAGGAACAGATTATGAGATTACCTTCGATACCCTCAGTGCCATAATAGCAAGTGACTTGATAATTCATCTATCTGACTCCCTCGCAATTGTTGGAGGGGTTGACGTAGCATTTCCACTTACGTCGAAGGGAGAATACTCTTTCTTTGGGGTAACCAAAACTGTAGATTATGATGTAAAAGGCTACACCCTCATCGGGAAACTTGGAATTGCTCTAGGTTTCTAAAAGCTTACAGCTACAACAGCTGTTTAATAATGAATTAAGACGGCCCCATAACTTTTGGATAGTTCTGAAAAGTGTGGGGTTTTTAATTAGACAATCATGCTGAAGAACTTGTCCAAGTATTTCAGATGTTGCCGCACATTTTTATTACAGTTGAGCAATAACGATTCAAACCTACTAGTCTTTGAGTTCATAGTGTTTTTAGATTATTCTTATATGGTAGGGTTGGAAAGGTACTAGGTGCTAAAGTAATTTTCCCGTTTGTCTCGGCCCAGCAATACAAACGACAGGAAACTGTCTCAATTGAGTTCCAGATGTTGTTATTTTCCAAATTCGTGTAGGAATACATTGATTATACAGGGATAATCTAATGTTCAATTTATAAATATCTTGTGCTTTTTCTTAGTAGTCTACATCGGCTTTATCCTGTATCTCTTCCATGCTTTTTTCAAACAACTGTCCGTAAATTCCAATACTTTCCAAACCCTTGTAAAACCGCTCTTTACACTCCATAATATAGGCATCAGGATATTTTTATTACATAAGTATTGAGGAGGCCTAACATGAAATCATGGTTCAAAGAAGATGTATTGGCAGGTAAAACAGCCTTAGTTATAGGAGGATCATCAGAGAGTGGTCCAGCAGTTTGTAAAGTATTAGCAGAGCATGGAGCCAATGTAGCATTCACCTATTTACACCGCCAGCAGGAAGCTAAAGATCTAGCAAAACAATTAACCACTAAAGATAATAAGATTCAATATTATCAATTTGATTTATTTTCCATGGAAGCGGTACATAAGCTACCTACCCTAGTGTATGAAGAATTTGGCAAGTTAGACCTACTGGTAAACCTTGGCGGTCCCCCTCCAATCTATACAAATCTGCACACAATTACAGAAGAAGATTTTGATACCATGCTTGATTCTCATTTTAAAGGAAATTTCTTCCTCTCTTTGGAAGCAGCGAAAATTATGGAAAAAAATGCTGGTGGTATTGTAGTAAATATTTCAGCAACTAGTAGCCTAAAAAGTGATCACAGCGTGTATGGATTAGCAAAAGCTTGTCAAAACGAAATGACTGGCTTCTTAGCCAACACATTTGCACCTCAAGTGAAATTTCTCACCATCATCCCCGGGTTACTCGACAACGAGGATGTCGATATAGAATTGAGGAATTCTAGAGCAAAAGCTTCACCTTTAAAACGCAATGTATCGGCTGAAGAGATTGGAAATTTAATAATTTCAGCGTGTTCAACAGCATTTTTGAGTATTACCGGACAAACTATTGTCGCTGATGGCGGGTTTTTTATGCTCCACCCTTAATCTAAAGGGACTATAATTTACTAACCCTCTAATCTGCATACAATCATTGTGACCACTTTGGATTGTTTATGTCTTCTTGCCTTTTTCTCTAAATGGAGTTATTTATGAATCACTGAATAAATATACATAGCAGGAGTAAAGAAATATGGAACATCAGGAATATAAAAAGCATTATTCGCTAGGGGACTACTATAAAGCCTTGTTATTACTTTATAAAGGAATCAAGTACCTGAAGAGAAATAGGAAATCAGAATTAATAGATCAGGCCTTCATTGAGCGCATTATGTTAAGCGTTACTGAAGTGAATGGATGTGCCCTCTGCTCCTATGCCCACACTTCTATGGCGCTCAAACAAGGATTTGAACAAGAGGAAATTGAAAGTTTTCTAACCGGTAACGATGCATATGTTGTGCCAAGTGAAGCAAAAGCAATTTTATTTGCTCAGCATTATGCCGATACTGGAGGCTACGTTGATCCTTTGGCTTATAATGCGCTTATAGAAGAATATGGAGAAGATAAAAGTCACATAATACTTGCAGCAATCAAGATGATGATGGTAGGAAATATGGTAGGTATCCCTATGAGTGCCTTTCAAAGTCGGTTGAAAGGAAAACCTTATAAAAACAGCTCAATCTTTTATGAAATTATCATGATGCTCTCTTCTATCATCTTTATTCCGGTCTCTTTGATCCACTCGCTTTTTTATACAAAGAATATTCGTTTTGCCACTCCCTAGAGGACATAGCAAATAAATTCCCGACTAAATGCCAATAGGACTCCGACTAAATGCCAATAGGACGTTCAATCTCGCTTGAGAGATCATACATAGAAGGATCTTTACAGTGTCTGACGGGAGAACGGGAGGGACAAAGCCCCCCCCTCTACTCCTTTTAAGTTAGAAAGCTCTTATAGGTCTTACTCGGTGTTCAGTAAATCTCCAGTGTGGACTCCTATACTCATGTTGAAACAACTGCACCCAGGCACCTTCTCCATCAAATTCTGATGAACTCCAATAGTAATCACCTATAAAATCTCCAATATCATTGCGATACAATGTGAAGTACATCAAGTTGAGTTCATCGTGCGCTGGTAAGAACCAATCATCAAATTTATCTAGTTTAAAGTCATCACATAGTTTGGCTGCATATTCCGAGGTCATTGTTTCATTTGTAGTATCCTGATATCTATACGCATTACCCTTTGCATTCATCAAAGCTACAGTGTTAGCTTTCCCAGTACCGATCGCAGTTTCGGTACCTACTACGAGATTGCTTCTCTCTGGGCGGTAATAGCCAAATGGAAATAGCTCGTTTTCGCCGATTTTTAGATCGGCTGGAGCGGCTTCTAGGTATCTCCAACTAAGAGAACCGTCGCCATCCTTGGTCCACTTAGTTCCATCCCAAGAGCCAAATTCAGTATTGTAGACACCTTTATCAAAGAAAACATATCCACCTGCAGGACCAGGCACTCCCACTTTATATTCAATCTGTGCTGGTACTTTTTCGGCAGGCTTTGCTGCAACCTGCTCTATTATAACCGTCTCGGTTCCTATTTGCTTTTCAGGAGCCTTTGTTTGTGGGGCGCCTACCCACTTTGCATATACGGTTATATCTCTAGTCACGAAGTTAGTTGCTTTAAATTCAGTCCCACCACCATTGGAGGCTGTCCACCAGCCACCAAACGTGTAGTTAGTTTTAATCGGTTCTGTCGGTAATGCTCCTACAGAACCAACTTCTACATACTTTGTAACCGGATCTGCTTCGACCGTCGCACCTTGGCTGTCGAAGGTTATTCGTACAATCTGAGCGTCTTGTGGCGGTAGCATTATGCAAGATACCAATAAAACAAGGCTTACAAGGAGCAACAGTGCCGTCCAAACCGTCTTCACCTTCTTCATAGTAGTTCCCCCATTACATATTTTTGTGGCTAGAAATATATCTCTATATTCCCCACCAAGCGAAGACATCCCATTTCCTTGAGTTTCAGGTGGAACAACTAATGGGCTTCTTACATCTTACGAGTCATGGCTCTGCCTAAGCTTGAGCCAAGATTTTGTCATGACTCCTGACATAAATCTTAGAATCTTCATGATCATCTGTCAACTTAAACTTTTCTTTATCAGGACAAACGCATCAAAAAAACATTGACAGATATTCAATGCAGTGAAACTAAAAATGAACCTTTTGCCTCTGGCAAACGGACACGACAAAACACCAAGGTCTGAAAGCTATAGAAAAGCACCCTGG
>JAQVOO010000172.1 GCA_028702575.1 Sphaerochaetaceae bacterium | reverse complement strand
TACTACCTCCTTGCCTATCTAAACACACTGTTACTAAGTGAGCCCTCTATAGAAAACCTCCTCCCTAGGACCGCTTTTTAGCATATCTATGTAATATTTTGCACTTTAGTCTCTATCTTGTGCCTAACGTGCCCCGTTGGTCGTTGACGATTAACTTTCAGTACATGTACTCTTGCCTACTCCAACGCCCTTTAAAAGACTATCTCTTGCTGTCTGTTTTTAGCTAGGTGTACAACACGATCACCACAATAATAAAATCTGGGAGATATAATAATGGCTTTAGGGATGGTTATCAGGGTGAGTAAGAACATGTAAGTTGGGCATGGAATATGCTGTGATTCTGAAAATTTAAACGGGGCTGTTTAAAAGTATTACTACCTTTAAAACAGCCCCTAATCTATTACTTCTTCTTCTACCTCTTTTGTTGCTACTCGTCTCTCTTATTCTGCATACGGTGCAACTGCATAATAGGCCATATCTTTACGGCGATCGAGGCGCCCAAATACGGCTACAACGGGCACATTGCTCCGTACGATTATGGCGTATTGTCCAGAAGGGATGAGATAATCATCTCCCCAGATCTTATGATCCATTCTAAAGCAACTCGCCCTTTTAGCGGGAGCGGTCAGCTTTAAATTCTCTTTAGGCTCACCATCTTCAAAAAGTAGCGTTATCTCTAAGAGAGCGTCTTCTTTGCCATCATTGACCACCATCAGCGCTTCATGCGCTTTTGGTTCCCCCAGATGCTCTGGATGTGGCGGTAAATCACCATCTGCAAATACCCAAGTTTTTTTACCTAACATGGTCCTCTCCTCCTTATACCGTTGCCATCATAATCTTGTCCATCTCTGGGCTGAGAGGCTCACAACCGGTTTCAGTAATCACATAACCAGTTTCAATACGAGCTCCATGGAATTCAGGATGCCCAAAGAAACTAACGTCGATACAAACAGTCATTCCAGGAGCAAGAACATCATCACTATTTGGACCATAGAAAGGACCTTCAGCTTCCATTAACCCAATGGTATGGGCAAAGGGACACACTAAATAATCGATGAGACCATTTTTAATAAACGACTTACGAGCTGGAACGTCAATCTCACGTCCAGAAACTCCTGGCTTGAGCATATCCTTCGTTAAGTGGAAAGCTTCTCGAAGATAGTTCACACAATCTTTTTGCCGCTGGGTATAGGTGCCACTAACGGGGAGTGACTCACCCATAACACCGGCATACCCGTTCACCCTAGGGGCAATTCCAACCATGACTAACTCACCGGCGAGCATCTCTTTGTTATAAGCGGTGGGAACTACTGCTTTAGCTCGCTCACCGCTTCCAATAATGGTTCCATATGCAAAACTATGCGCGCCAGCCTTACGGCAGATATATTCACCTTCAGCAGCAACTTGGTGCTCAAAGATCCCCGGCGCCACAATGTTTTTCATCGCCTGAAAAGCCTCAAAGGTAAGGGAGAAGGCAGATCGAATTTGCTCAATTTCCCAAGGGGACTTATGAGCACGCAGTGCTTCATATTCAGCCGTGATGTCAATTAACTTACTATTTTTAAAACCAGCTTGGAATTGAGTATAAATATTGTGGGGCAAGGCTGCCGTGCCAACCAAGCCAATGGTGCGCATAGGAATCTTAGCCGCATCTAGCTCTTTATAGAGGCTTTCGAAGGTACTAATTTCAGCATTAGGATACTCTTCATCGGGAACCATAAAAGGAGTGAAGTTTCTGGTTTCAGTAATAGCACTACTCATTTTAGCGAAAGGCTCACTTTCTGGACCACCGAGTAACAATGGATCTCCATCTACTGGTAGCAAGACACACCCTTTTTCAAACTGAGGGCACCAACCCGTCAGATACCAACCGTTAGCAACGTTTAATTCATCATAGTAAATTAACGCAGCATCAACCGATTTTTTACGAAGAACTTCTCTGATCTTCTCAATACGCGCCTCTGTCTCTTTTAAATTAAAATATGCCATGTACTTCTCCTTATATGTCGCTCCTTATGTTTCTATTATAAAAATAAGGGAGCAACATTTATTTGTTATTTTTTTTATCGCCTTAGCGAATAAACACTTCCTTCGGGAAATTAGTAAGGTTCTCGGCCTTATCTTTCCCAACACGGACACTATCTTCAACCCTAAAGCCATGTCCATGTTTATCATGCAAGAAAATATCGATACAGAAGGTCATATTTTCTTGCAGCTCATAATCACTGTTCGACTCAATCCAGGGTGGTTCACCCTCCATTAAGCCCGTGGCATGACACGGTCCATATAAGAGCCAATCTTTGTAGCCACGGCGCTTCATAAGCTCTTCATACACAGCTGCTACCTTACCGGCATTATTGCCCGCATAGAGTTCACGGCAGATTAGACTGTGCGCCTCATAAGCCGCATCGATAGCATCGAGCATCCAATCCTTGGGTTCTTTCATAATAACCTGACGCCCAATTGATGAAGCATACCCCTCATAACGGGCTCCCACACCAATGTGGACTAAATCGCCAATCTCTAACTTTTTCTGACGGGCTCGGCTAATGGCCTGATCCCCTCCTACTCCCGATAAGACCCACATCGGATAGGCTTCGTTTTCAGCACCTAATTCATAGATCTTAGATACACCGAGACCTCGTACTTGTAATTCACTCATCCCCACTTTAATATTTTCAATCACATGGAGCATACCTTGGTGTGACATTTGAGAAGCGGTACGCATACACTCAATCTCATTGGCACTCTTGATCATACGGGGACGCATAACCAAATCGTCGCCATTGACGACTGTAGTACAAGAGAGTTCCTTCAACGCCTTTTTAAAATCACCATAGACGAGTTGTGAAACGAGATTATAACCGGCAATTGCGGCCTTCTTAATGGTAGATTTCTTAGCAACATCTCGAATTGCATCGGTAAATGAATCGAGCGTCACTCCAGGATATTCAGGATTTGAAGATTCACGGAATGACTGCACCCGCCTAATCTCCTTAATGCGAGAACGATCACTGGCATAAGTTAAGCTCTCCGGTCCAATAATTAGAAGTGGTAGTCCCTCCTGACCTAAAAGGACAGCTGCTGTTTCAAAGGATGGCCAGTAGTCACTAAGATAGCGGACAAACTGCGGTTCGGCCTCGTGGGCATAGGCCAACAAGACATCAACATCAGATGCTTTCATCAGCTTTTGGACCGCTTTATAGCGATCGAGAAATTCTGAATCTGGTATTCTTACCTTTTTAATCATTTGCACTAGCCTCCTTGTTCATTTGTGCAAGCCATTTTTCGCAATATAAACGGACGAATGGGGATAAAGAGCGCGCTCCATCGGCGGTTATTACAAACCCCTCTTCAATTCTATTTGATCCGCCTGGTAGGCCAAACAAACTAATGTCGGTATTAACAGTCGTCCCTACAGTAAAAACTTCTTCGCTCTTTTCATGGGGGTACGGGGACTCAGCTTCTGCACAGCCAATCCCATGTAGCGGTGGATAGACATCGTACTCAGACAAGTTGTGTTTCTTAAAGTGATCCTTCACTGCTATAACAAACTTTTTCATGGGGACCCCAGGCTTCAGGTGGGGCACACCAGCAGCACTGGCTCCAATGAGCACATCAATTACATGTTTAGTCTCTTTACTCATCGTACCAACGGCAAAGGGAACTTCACAGGTAGCCACATAGCCTTCATACTGAATAGCGAGGGCACACATGATCATATCGCCATCTTCAATCACCTTAGCGGTGGGCCGGCCAATAATGGTATGGGTCCGCTCGCCACTACCTAACACAGTGAAGATGACATGTTCAGCACCTTCAGCTCGTGCTGCTCCTTCGATCACGCCAGCGGCCTCTATTTCGGTCATACCAATTAAATCACTATCCATGAAAACCTTAAATGCAGCATCGGCAATGCGGTTTGCTTCGGCTAAACAGGCAATTTCGGCATCACTTTTAGTCCGGCGCATCTTTTGGATGACATGGTTACAGTCAACTAAATCGGCGGCAAAAGCACTCTTAATCGTTTCATAGAGGGGTTGGGTCATCGCATCAATGCCAATGAGGCCTAATTGCTTAAAATCACCCTCTTTCTGACGCAATTCTGCACTCAGTGTGGGAAAATCGGTATAGGTTGCCAAGGGGTATTCAATTGCATCTGGGACCGTTGCACACAGAAAATCGGGAACAAGACGAATATCGGGCCAAACAGACATTTCATGGGCAACTTGCTCACCTTCAGGCGCACACAATAAAATGGGCTCACTAGTTCTCCCCACGATTAAAGCGCTACGCTCAAACATGGGCCAGTAATTAGAGACATATCGTAAATTCTCTTTCCGATATTCATCCCCATAGACCAACATAACAGCCATGTCATTGGCAACCATCCACTTCTGTAAAGCGGTGATGCGGTCTTTAAATTCTTTTTTTGAGATTCTCGGTTTCTCCATGCCTCACTCCTGTAATTATTTTATCTCCTCAGACAGGTCAGTGACGCCCCACTGCGTGAAGCGCCACTGCACCAGTATTAGCAATTAGAACCAGCGATAATTATCGACATCAGCAGCATAAATAGGACCAGTTGGAGTTGCTACCCATTTATCGATCTTTTCACCTTTGATGATCTTGTCGAGCATTTCAACTGACAGGGCACC
>JAQVOO010000171.1 GCA_028702575.1 Sphaerochaetaceae bacterium | reverse complement strand
TAAGATGGTTACCATTATTAAAAAAGTAACAACTCTTTTTATATGTAACTTCATGCATTTCCTCCGTGTAATAATCTTTTTGTACCGGTATTACTTAGAATACCGGGAATCTTTTATTGCTTCTTCTTTACATTGGATTTTTTTGTCTTGCCCTCTTTCAAATCATCAAAAATCCAAGGTAGTAACTCTGCTACAGTTGGATGAGGTAGCACCGTCTCTTGAAGATGGTGGTAGCTTAGCTTGGCTTGCATTGCTAAAGCTAACAATCCAATAATCTCATCCCCTCCCACACCAAAAACTGCTGCCCCAAGGATGGTATCATCACGTTTATCAACGAGGACTTTTATAAGACCTTGCGTCTCATCTTTCTCCTTCGCTCTACTGATCGAAGACATATTCATCCTAGCTACAAGATAAGGAATACCAGATTCTATAGCTTGCTTTTCGGTCATACCAACCCTTGCTAACGGCGGATCAATATAGAGTGAATAGATTAAATTACGATCCGATATCTTCTTTGTACCTCCCTCTAGCTGAGAGACAAAAACTTGTCCATCATGGACAGAGGTATGGGTAAAAGCTCCTTTCCCGTTCACATCTCCTACTGCATAAATGTGGGGGATGTTGGTACGGCATTGGTCATCAACTTCAATGTGGCCTTTTTCAGATTTCTTCACCCCTGCGTTTTCTAATTTTAGACCATCACTGTTAGGAAGTCGTCCAACGGCAACCAAAAGATGGCTTCCAGTAAGATTTTTTTGTGTATTATGTTGATTAAAGGCTACCGATACAGTTCCCTTTGTCTTTTGGGAAACAGAAGAAACTTCAACTGAAGTGTAAATATTAACTCCTTCATCTTCCAATATCTTTCTAGCCACCTCGCTCATCTCTTCATCTTCCCGCGAGATTACGAGCGAAGAATTCTCTAACACACTCACCTCACTACCCAATCTTCTAAAAGCTTGGGCAAACTCCATTCCCACATACGAGCCCCCGATAATTATTAGATGTGTAGGTAGTTCAGAAAGGTCAAGAATTCCTTTGTTATCGAGCCAATCAACACTGTCCATTCCTGGGATATCGAGAGAGCGGGCCCGCGTACCAGTATGAATAATGATCTGCTCGCCCCTAATTTTTTCTCCATTAACTTCTACTGTATGGGAATCAACAAAGCTACCAAATCCTCGGTAAAAGTCGACCGTCTCTTCCAACCAAGCAGTGAAGCCCTCACTTGCATTATTACGAATAATGTTTACGCGCTCCATCACTCTAGCAAAATTAGTAGTTTGAGAAGGGACTTGAATACCATACGATTCTGCCCGCCGCACCCTTTGTGCGACACGTGCACTAGCGATTAGGGTTTTAGTCGGAGTACAACCCCAGTTCACACAGGAACCTCCTGTGCGATCAACTTCAATAACCGCTACAGATCGTTTTAAGGCGAGTAGTTTACTAAGGATTGTTCCGGTTGCTTGCCCAGTGCCAATAATGATGAAATCGTAACTTTTCATATAAGAAACCTCCCTAGGTAATTTCCTACTCGTTATACCTAATATATGAGGATGATGGTGAAACGACAAGTTAGAGCGTAAATATATGTTTAAGTGCGCTAGATATAGACTTTTCAACTACGTTAAATAATTACTTTGCCCAATCAAAAAACGGACACCTTGCTTCTCAGAGTTCCTGTTAGTATCTTCAGTTATAAGTGCTACATCGGGAAGCACAACAGAGAAACTTGTGTTAGTATTGGGTATGAAAAGTAGTTTCTTGGAAAGGGAGTTGAAGTGCAACAGTTAAGTTCTCGACCTACATTTAAAAAAAAGCTGGCTTTTACTGCGCTTCTTTTGTTCATTCTACATTATTTCTTACCCTTTTTTCTCGCTCGAGAAAACCGAATTTCTTCAGAAATATCTTGTGGAATGACTACTTTAGGCCTAATGTTTACCCTACTCTTGTCGCTTCCTCCCCTGTTCCTTGTCCTTTACGCCTTTATAAAAAGTGAATGGTTATCTGAAATACTCCTAAGTCTGGCTGGAACACTAGGGCTACTACTCCCTTTTGTCGTTTTAGCAACGGTTGGCCCAAATGTTGTTACTGAATTAGGCCCCTTTGCCCGGTACAGTCCCACCTCTGGCATGTATGTTTATCTGATAGCGGTAGTGGTCATCTTCCTCATGAAACCACGTATGCGAATCTACGACTATGTGGGCTTGCTTGTGGTTTTAGCTGTTGTTGTATATGTGGGTTCTCAAGGGAGCTATAGCCAACTCGGCATTTTCATGGAAGCAAAGAATTTTGGTTCACGCCTATCTCGGGAGGTGCTTGCCCATATTCGGATAACTGCAATTAGCCTCGCCATTAGCATTGTTATTGGCCTCCCCCTAGCCCTATTTAGCTACCAGAGCCAACGCTTGAGAAAGTTAGTTTTCCCTCTGCTCAATATTTTACAGACCATTCCTGGGATTGCTCTATTTGGTTTATTGATTGCTCCGTTAGCGGCTTTATCACAAGCTTTCCCTCAACTGCGAGCCTGGGGGATTAAAGGGATAGGCAACACGCCAGCCATAATTGCCCTCAGTATGTATGCTCTTTATCCCATCATCCGCTACAGTTTTACAGCTTTTATGAGCCTCGATGAAGATGTAATTTTAGCTGCTCGTGGCATGGGAATGAATTCCCACCAAATTTGGTCCACCGTTCGATTTCCATTAGCTATGCCGGGAGTTTTACATGGTATTAGAGTTGCGTTGGTGCAGACTATTGGTAATGCCACCCTTGCCAAACTAATTGGCGGGGACGGTTTAGGAGTTTTGGTTTTTGAAGGTTTAGGACAAGCTTCGGTCGACATGGTCATGTTAGGAATGTTGCTTATAATAGCCTTAACTGTAGCTGCTGATAGAATATTTCAAGTCCTCATTAACTTTTTTACCCCCATCCCATTGCGAGGCAAAGAGGCATTGCATGATTAATACATTGGAGGTTTAATGGCAGAATTACGCACCCACCCACAAATTCCTCAGACACACACGTTCTTAAAGGCTGACAATATTAGTGCTCATTATGGCGATACGGCAGCTCTGAAAGACCTCACTCTTCATATCCCAGCTAATCGCCTCACCGTCCTGATTGGGCCGAGTGGTTGTGGAAAATCAACCATGTTACGGTGTTTCAATGGTCTGGTTAAAATTTCAGCAGGACGTATTGAATACGAAGATGAATCTATACGAGCTTTAAGTGAAACCGATCTTCGGCGGAGCATGGGGTATGTAATCCAATCGATTGGTTTAATGCCACACATGACAGTTGAAGAGAATGTTGACTTAGTGCCACGCTTATTAGGTTGGGAACGTGCCTCGCGCAAGGAACGTGCTACTCGGTTGCTGCAGCTAGTACAGTTGGATCCTGAGGTGTACTTAGGGAAATACCCCAATGAATTGTCGGGTGGAGAAGCCCAACGGATAGGAGTAGCTAGAGCCTTAGGAGCCGACCCGCCGGTACTTCTGATGGACGAACCGTTTGGGGCAGTTGATCCTCTAACTCGGGAACAGCTTCAAAATGAATTCATCCGTATTCAACGCCAACTAAAGAAAACAGTTATTTTTGTGACACACGATATTGATGAAGCTATCCGTCTTGCCGATTTTCTTGTAATTATGAAAGATGGTCAAATCATTCAAGCTGATACCCCTGAAAAGATTCTTGCCACTCCGGCTAATGAATTTGTAGAAAATTTTCTTGGTCCGAATCGTTCATTAAAACGACTCACCCTTTTTACTGCAGATCACTGTATGGTTGAAGCTATTTCAGGCACTGATGCTAATGCAAAGGCTTACCTTGAACCGGAAACACCTGGTTGTTACTGGAAAGTTGATCCAAAAGGCATACCCTTAAGCGGTTTTGCTTGGGTACAGGGGAAAATCATAGAACGTCCAATTAACAACTCAGGTCATACAGTACAAAAATATTCTTCTCTTCGAGAATGCATGTCGAACATTCTAAGTTTGGGACTTCCATCTGCAGCAGTTGTAGATGAAAAAGGGCGCTTATGTGGGGAGGTACGCTTTGAAACAATTCAAAAAATCAGCATCTCTTAATAACCAAACCCCACGCAAAGCTCTTACCAAGCGGTTGTTCTTTTTCATTCTTCTCTTAACAACTCTCATCGTGTATATCTACTTTGAAAGTGTGCAACGCTTCATACTCTCAACAATATTTCCAAAAGCAGGCCAATACACTCACAGTCGCAAGACTATATTGGAAATGACCGGAGCTCACATAGGAATAACGCTTTTCGCTACTGCTTTATCGACGCTGGTGGGGGTAATCATCGGCATTTTGGTGACCAGAGATGCTGGAAAAGATTTCCAAAGGCTTGTGCTTAGATTAAATGCATTCATTCAAACCTTTCCACCTTCGGCTGTAATTATTCTAGCTTTTCCTATTCTTGGCTTTGGATGGAAGCCCGCCCTTTTAGCTCTTTTTCTCTACTCGTTATTCCCCATTCTTGGTAATACCATTGTCGGCTTTCAATCGGTCAGCCCCAGCGTGATAGATTCAGCTAGAGGGATGGGGATGACTGAGTCCCAACAATTATTGATAGCAGAATTTCCCCAAGCCATGCCCATGATCCTAACTGGAATTAGGCATAGTTATATCCT
>JAQVOO010000025.1 GCA_028702575.1 Sphaerochaetaceae bacterium | reverse complement strand
CTTAAGATAAGAACTACCAACATTAAAGCAAAAAATTTTTTCATTGCTTTCCTCCTTGTTTATTAATTCTCCTTTCTAGGAGATTTAGACTTTATAAGGCCTTTACTTTTTGTTTGTACAACTCGTGGTACTTATCGTTGTGTTCATCCCCACCATCAATATTGCCACTCCGCCAAATCAGTGGCTCATACCCATCTTCTATCATAATTTCTGTGATCCTTATTTCCAAAATATGTAATATAAAGAAAATTAGATTGCTTGATATTGGAGCAATTTTTTGCATCGCATTGGGGACTTCAATTACTGCATCACCATAGGGAATCTTGGCATCAATAGTAACGTCTACTAACTCGTTTAGATTCTTATTAGACGGATGGCGGGCAGGATGCCCAGCCGGCAACATATTACATATTTCTGTACTTTCTATACCGACAACAAAAAGACCATGTTCCTTCGCCTCTAGTGCAGCATCAATAGTCATCGAGTTAACACCAACATGGGATACGATCAACATAACTTCACCAGGTAAAAAAGTGTGTGAGCGCATCGCAACTTTAGAAACCCCAGGAATTCGCTCAACACGAGATTTTAACACATTATTCGTTACCGACAAGCTAGCAAAAAAGATTGGATCGATCTGAACAAATCCTCCAGCTCGGTGAAATATTTCTTCTGCAGCCATCATAGAATGCCCACCCGTACCAAATACATGTAACAAGTGGTTCTCATCCTTAAGGCTATTGGCAATTTTCCTAGCAGCAGTTTCGATAGCATCTCGCTCTTCACTCAAGATTCTTGAAAATCTTTCTTCAATATGTTGTTTATATTGTTCGAATCTATTCACGTTAACCTCCAAATTTTTAGTCAAGTTATATGTTGTCTGATGACTTAACTTGGCTACTTTGTTTATATTAAAGGCCACTTGGTCATTTGTCAAGAATTATTTCTTAAGAAAAATTCTCCATACATGCCTCCAAAGCATAAAAGAAGGTCGTTATATTGATATTTTAGAGTTGCTCCTCCGGTAAATTCTTCAAGGCTTACCGAGTGACTAGGCTTAATTTTGGACGTAAGGAAAATCAATCTACTTTAAAAAAACCGTGTATCAGAGCTAATAATCTGGATAACGTTCTCCATTAATCCAAGGTCATCGAGCGCATCAAGCACGGTATAGCGGTTACGAATAAGTTGGGCCTTTCTCAACGTCGCTACGGCTTTATTCTTATCTAAGCCGATATCTTGGCTTCTTACCGGGCAACCAGCTTTAGTGAGTAAAGTCGCTACTTCCTCATAACTATAGAGCTGTGAACGGATTTGATCAGCTAGTTCTGGCCAATTAGCAAGTAGTTTTTTTCGACGCATTTCTTGTCTTCTTGGGTCTTTATACTTACTGTGCAACGTTGAGTGCATCTGCTCTATGTTTGCCAGATGACCAAAACTTGCATCTAATAAGGCAAGTTTGTTGTGAATAACTGTATTGTTAGACTCTAGGAGTGCTCCCCCTGCCACTCCTTGTTCCATCAAAACTGTAAATACAGCCGTAATGAGCAATGTTCCAATCCCAACCTTAATACCGTGTAATACAGGAGCACTTTGGTGCTCGTGATGTTCCATTTCCCAGACATGGGAGAGCAAATGCTCGGCACCTGAAACTGGGCGAGAATCTTTTTGGTACTGCATAGCTAAACCACAAAGAGTTAATCCGGTAAAAATAGCATCGGTATCTTTTGGGTCGGCGAGCCAGGCATGTAGATGTTGTTGTACTAAATGCCAACTTACCGAACGAATGGGATCTTCTTTGAGAAAATCGGCGAGAATCCAGTCGGCACCAGCCGGAACTTTCGCTAACAAATCGGCATACCCAGAAGCAGTTAATAGTGCAGGAGCCCGGGCCATCACATCACTATCACCAATAATAACAGCAGGAGCTGGACATGGATGGGTCATTTTAAACCCCTCAGTGAGGAGCGCTGCACCATCTGAAGCATAGCCATCGACCGAGCATGCGGTAGCCACACAGATATAAGGCCTTTGAGCTAGGTGAGCTCCAAGCTTTACTACATCATTGATCGTCCCACTGCCAAGCGCCAAGGGAATCCCCTTGGGTGTTTTGCGAAAGAGTTCGCTTAGTTCAATGGCGTAGGTATAATCGGCTTCTAACGTAGGCTTGCCTGGAAATATATAGGGTGACTTTACGGATATTCCTGATTTTACTAATAACTTTAGCGTCTCCTTTCCAACAGCCGCCCATGTATTCTCATCGGCCACCGGCAGTATAGGCATTGCTGGAAATAAACGGATAATAATTTGTGGTAGCGCCTGTATTGCACCAGAGTCACTGAGAAAAATTTTTGTGCTCGTCGCATAGCGCAGGGCATTATCTAGAATTTCTTGTTTTTTACCAAGATTCACCGTCTCTCTCCTTCTAATGCCCTACTGTAATCCTCTTTTCCCCTTTTTACCACTATCGTAAAATCAACAACAGAGAGCATTAACAAAAGAGCTTTTTTTAAATCTGCGTACTTAATACCGTTACTTCATTTCTAATAAAAGAATTACCTATAGCACCCTAACCTATCTCTTTATAGGTTCTGCACACTTTTTTATTCTCTTTAGCCCCTTCATCTTTGAATAATTTTTTGAATATGGTAGGATTGACTCTGTCGTTGGCGACGATAGGAGGAACCGATGATTTATACACGGTTACAAGATTCAAGTGGAATATCACTTGATGCAATGAAAAAACAATTCTTTAAGGGTCTTAAAGCCCTAGGTAAGCGTGAACGAGTACTATTGATTCCACCCGATATTACCCGCTTACACGGACTCGGGGGCACTTTGGCAGTCTGGGCAGTAGAATATTATCAAGAAGCAGTCAAAGCAATATTACCAGCTCTAGGCACCCATGTTCCCATGACAGAAGCTGAAATTAACACTATGTATCCAGGCTTAGACCATAATCTATTCGTAAACCACGATTGGCGTAACGATATTGTGACATTAGGGACCATACCCGCTTCCTTTATTGAAGAAGTCTCTGAGGGGCGTCTCTCATATTCTTGGAAAGCCCAAGTCAATAAATTATTAATTTCGGGTGGCTTTGACCTCATCCTCTCTTTAGGACAGGTAGTACCGCATGAAGTAGTGGGGATGGCTAACCATACTAAAAACATTTTTATTGGCACCGGGGGCGCTGAAGGAATAAACAAGAGCCACTATTTAGGGGCTGTGTATGGAATGGAACGGATGATGGGGCGGGCAGACTCTCCCGTAAGAGCAATCTTAGATTATGCTCATACCAACTTCGCGGCCGATATGCCGTTAGTTTTTGCTCTGACAGTGGTGGGCCGTAATTCTAATGGAGAAATGGTCCCAAAAGGGCTATTTCTTGGAGATGACCGAGCCTGCTTCGACGAAGCCTGTGAATTATCCTTGAAAGTTAATTTTACCATGGTTGAACAACCACTGAAAAAGGTAGTCGTCTATCTTGATCCAAATGAATACAGATCGACTTGGCTTGGGAATAAAAGTATCTATCGCACGCGAATGGCGATTGCTGATGGTGGAGAACTCATCGTTCTAGCTCCAGGTGTGCATACCTTTGGCGAGGATGAAGAAATTGATCGCCTTATCAGAAAATATGGATACTGTGGAACCGATGCTGTACTAAAGGCCGTGACGCAAAATGACGATCTTAAAGCCAATCTCTCTGCCGCGGCCCACCTTATTCATGGCTCGTCGGAAGGAAGGTTCTCGGTCCGTTATTGCCCAGGTGCTTTAACCCAACAAGAAGTTGAATCAGTTGGGTATCTCTACGGTGATTTAGCCCAAGCAAAGGCGAAGTATATTACTGACAGTACTGTTGAAGGTTTGAATACCGATGCAGAGGGTAATTCTTACTACTTTATCTCAAATCCTGCTGTGGGATTATGGGCTCATCCTGATCGCTTTGAAAATGCATAAAGAATTTATTTACATTATAAGATAAGGAGACTGGAAAATGAAAAAACAGGCTGATATCGGATTAATCGGACTGGCAGTTATGGGACAAAACTTAGTCCTAAACATGAACGATCACGGGTATACCGTTGCGGTATACAATAGGACAACCTCAAAAGTTGATGACTTTCTTAATGATGCTGCCAAAGGCCGTGATACTATTATTGGCACCCACTCGATTAAAGAATTGGTCGCAACTCTCGCAAAACCACGTAAAGTAATGCTCATGGTCAAAGCAGGAGCAGTGGTTGATGCTTTTATTGATCAACTTGTACCCCACCTAGAACAAGGTGATGTAATTATTGACGGAGGAAACTCACACTTCCCCGACACCACACGCCGCACACACGAGTTAAAAGATAAAGGGATTCTCTATATTGGTACTGGCGTAAGTGGTGGCGAAGAGGGTGCTCGCTTAGGACCTTCCATTATGCCAGGAGGAAATAAAGAGGCCTGGCCACTAGTTAAAGACATCTTGCAAGCTATCTCTGCTAAAGTAGATGGAGACGTTCCTTGTTGTGATTGGGTTGGTGAAGATGGTGCTGGTCACTATGTCAAAATGGTCCACAATGGCATTGAATATGGTGACATGCAAATGATTTGTGAAGCTTACGACCTCCTCCATACCGGTTTAGGTCTTTCCTATGATCAACTCCATGCCACTTTTGACGAGTGGAACAAGGGTGATCTTGACAGTTATCTCATTGAAATCACCCGTGACATCATGAAAATGAAAGATGAAGATGGCGAGCCATTAGTAACAAAAATCCTCGATAAAGCAGGCCAGAAAGGTACAGGCAAATGGACCGGCATTAACTCATTAGAGTTAGGCGTTCCTGTAACCCTCATTGTTGAAGCTGTCTATGCGCGTAGTCTTTCAGCACTCAAACACGAACGTGTGGCCGCTTCTAAAATAATTACCGGACCCAATCGAACCATTAGCGGAGAACAAGCAGAGCTAGTTGAAGATATTCGCAAAGCTTTATTTGCCTCAAAAATAGTTAGCTACGCCCAGGGTTATATGCTCATGCGGGAAGCTGCACAAGAATATGGCTGGGATCTTAATTATGGTGGAATTGCCCTCATGTGGCGCGGTGGCTGTATTATTCGCAGTGCATTCCTCGATAAAATCAAAGATGCTTTTGATAACAACAGCGCTTTAAACAACCTCTTGGTCGACCCGTACTTTGTAAAAGTTATGGCAGAGTGTCAAGGAGCATGGAGAAGAACAGTGGCTCGGGCCATTACAGCTGGTATTCCAGTCCCTGCGATGAGCTCTGCTCTCTCTTTCTTTGATGGGTACAGAAGCGAACGTTTGCCAGCAAATCTGCTACAGGCACAACGAGATTATTTTGGTGCTCATACCTATGAACGCATTGATAAGCCCGAAGGTGAATTCTTCCATACCAACTGGACAGGGACGGGAGGCAATGTAGCCTCTTCAACCTACCAAGTATAAGTTTCTCTAACTCCAACCAATGAGGAAAATTTCTCCTTGGTTGGAGAACTTTTTATAGCTCTCTTGTAATTATGTATCTGGTTGTGCAAGAATAGGTTAGAGATCCTTAAAAAAAAGGATCTAGTTTAGTATTGACAGGGAATGGGAAATACCCTATTAGTAACGCGTGATTGCAGTTGCTCTTGAGTTTTATTCGTTCAAGCAACACTGTTACAAGGAGGAAAGGGAAACAGATTGAAAGGTTTTGACGTCAAGGTTGAGAACGTTTCGCGGGCTTATGGTAACTTTAAAGCCCTCGACGATGTGAGTATTGAAATCAAGAAAGGGGAATTCTTCTCCCTTCTCGGGCCTTCCGGTTGCGGCAAAACTACCCTCTTGCGTATAATAGCCGGATTTGATTCGCCAGATACTGGCATAGTATTACTAGATGGGAAAGATATCTTACCACTCTCGCCCGATAAGCGACAGGTCAACACCGTCTTTCAAAGTTATGCCCTCTTTCCCCATTTAAGTGTCTATGAAAACGTGGCGTTTCCTTTGCGCCTACGCAAGGTACCTCACGCTATTTTGGATGCTAGAGTTAAAGAATACCTCCATTTAGTCCAATTAGAAGAACATATTCATAAAAAACCAGCTAAGTTGAGCGGGGGTCAAAAACAACGCGTAGCCATAGCCCGTGCATTAATTAATGAACCAAGCGTCCTCTTGCTTGATGAACCACTATCGGCTCTCGATGCCAAATTACGGCAAAACCTCTTAGTTGAACTAGATCATTTACATGACCAAATTGGTATTACTTTTATCTATGTAACCCACGACCAAAGTGAGGCGTTGTCGATTAGTGACCGCATCGCCGTGATGAACCAAGGTAAAGTCTTACAAATAGGGACCCCCTATGAGATCTATGAAAGCCCCGCAACTGACTTTGTGGCTCGTTTTATTGGTGAAACGAACCTATTCCCAGCTGTGGTTAAAGCTTGTATTCCATACGAAGATTATTATATGACTACACTCGATATCCCCGCTTTAGGGGCTCAAATAAAAGTCACCGATTACGATGATCTGCCAGAAGGTCAACATGTCTCTTTCACAGTTCGCCCCGAAAAACTAAAGATCACCGGTGATAAACCAACTCGAGTTGGCAAAGACATCAACCTTTTTAAAGGTATTGTTGAAGAACCCATTTATAGTGGCTTTCAGTCAAAATATTATGTTAGCCTGGAAAATGAAACGGTAGTGAAAGTTATTCAACAGCATGCTAATTACATGGATGAAGGACCAGATATTGATTGGAAGGATCAGGTTTATGTCTCTTGGAGTGCTGAAGATGGGTATATTGTTGAGGTGGTTGATTCATGAATAATCTTCAACAAGAAAAACGAGGTCGGCGCTTAGGAATTACCTACTCGGCACCAATGGGTATTTGGCTCACGCTGTTTTTTCTAATACCGCTCTCCATCATTATTTTATACAGTTTCCTCAAGAAAGGGCTCTATGGTGGTGTTGAGTGGGAATTTACGTTAACAGCCTATAAACAAATGCTCAACCCGAATTTCATGCGGGTTTTTTGGCGTACTCTTTGGGTAGCTACATTTGCTACTGTTATTACCATTTTACTGGCTTTACCCTGTGGCTATGCCATGGCGAGAAGTCGCCATCAAGTATTTTGGTTAGGTATGGTAATTATCCCATTTTGGACAAACTCTCTTATTAGGATCTACGCCTGGATTGCAATCCTCTCGAGTGAAGGGTTTGTCAATGAGACACTGCGCACCTTGGGTATTATCAAAGAGAGTTTACCACTCATCTACAATCAAGGAGCAGTTATTACGGTTCTCATTTATATGTATATTCCGTTTGCCATTCTTCCTTTATTTACCACCATAGATAAATTCGACTTTCAATTGCTTGAAGCAGCCCGTGATTTAGGAGCCTCGAAGCCTGAATCTATTGTAAAAGTATTGATGCCTAATATTCGTGGTGGTATTGTAACAGCCGTTATCTTTACTTTTATCCCCATTTTCGGAGCTTACACTGTACCCTTGCTGGTAGGTGGTAAAGACTCTTATATGATTGGTAATATTATTGTTGATCAGGTCACCAAAACGAGAAACTGGCCGCTAGCTTCTGCCTTTTCTTTAATTATTACCCTTGTTAGTACCCTTGGTGTCATTTGGATGATGGCGACAGCAGCTAATGAAAGTGCTCGTCGAAAAACTCCTGTTAAGGTTGTTGATTCAAGTGGAGGCAGCGAGTGACTACCTTGAACAATCCCAAAACAAAGAGACGCCATAAGCTCCAACCAACTAAACTAGTACGCCCCGCTAAAGGTACGCAAGGTCCTTATAAAACACCAAAGAACCAAGTATTTCAAGATCACCGCCACTTTGGCTTTTCTAATATCATGCTAGTGTTAGTTGTTTTATTTCTCTTTGTCCCCTTATTTGTTGTGGTTATCTACTCTTTTAATGCCTCAAAAGGGATGCGCTGGACGGGGTTCTCGTTGCAGTGGTATACAAAACTACTATTTGATTCTGACCAATTATGGCGCGCCTTTGCCAATAGCTTCATCATCGCCATTAGCAGTTCAGTTGTAGCAACCATTTTAGGGTCATTATCGGCGGTGGGTATCAAGTGGTATAAATTTAAGTCTCGGGCCTACATTCAAGTGGTCAGCTTTCTTCCCATGGTGTTGCCGGAAGTAATCATCGGTATCTCTATGCTTATTTTCTTTACTGCGGTTAAAATACCATTAGGTATGTTCACAATATTCGTAGCCCATACCACCTTTAACCTCCCCTTCGTCTTCCTGCTAGTTTCGGCTAGGTTAGATGAATTTGATTTTTCGGTTATTGAAGCTGCTCGTGATTTAGGTGCTACTGAGCGACAAACACTCACTAAAGTGATCGTCCCCTCGATTATGCCAGGAGTTATGTCTGGATTGCTCATGGCAATTACGATGAGCTTAGAAGATTTCGTAATTACGTTCTTTGTTTCAGGGCCAGGATCAACGACCCTTCCGCTCTATGTTTATTCGATGATTCGTTATGGAGTATCTCCGGTGATTAATGCTTTGTCCTTCGTCCTTATTTTAGGTATTATGATTCTGGCTTTGTCCTTCAGGAAATTTTTAAAGACCATTGCTGCATCAAGTTAAATTTTATTACACGCGTTTTAGGGTATGGCCGTATGGTTGTCCTAGGCGTTAGAATCCCCTTTCAGGAGTCAACAATGGAAAGAAAACCATTATTATCTGTTACACTGGCAATTGTGCTTCTCGTCGCTGCTTTAGTATTTAGTACTGGATGCTCAAAGAGTGAGTCATCTGCAAAAAACAATCACAAGACGCTCTATTTATATAACTGGACCTATTATACTCCAGAATCGGTAATCGAAAAGTTCGAACAGGAATATGATGTTAAAGTCGTAATTGATTATTTTGCTTCAAATGAGGATATGTTTGCAAAGCTCAAAGCAGGAGGAAGTGGGTACGACATCGTTTTCCCTTCCCAAGATTATACTGCAATTATGATGAGCGAAAAAATGTTACTACCAATAGACAAGAGTAAGATTCCTAACTTACAATATATTAGTCCTTTGGTACTCCAAAAAGCTACTTATGATCCCGATATGGCTTGGTCGGTCCCCTATTATATGGGAGCGGCTGGTATTGCTGTTAATAAGAAAAAGGTGGCGCAATACGAGCGTAATTGGAGTATTTTTGCCGATAAAAGATTAGAGGGACGCATGAGTATGCTCGACGACATGCGCGAGGTACTCGGTGATGCATTAGTGCATCTTGGGTATTCAGTAAACTCTACCAACGCTCAAGAGCTGGCCCAGGCCAAAAAACTGATCAACGAGCAATGGAAACCTAATTTGGTAAAATTTGATGCAGAGGCCTTTGCTAAGAGTTTTGCTAGTGGAGAATTTTGGGTAGTACAGGGCTATGCCGAATCGGTCTTCGAAGAACTCGACAGTAGCCGCTGGAAAGATGTCGACTTCTTCTTACCGCCCGAAGGGGGGCCAATGTACCTTGATTCGATGGTGATTCCTAAAGGAGCTAAAAACATTGATTTAGCTCACCAATTTATCGATTTCATTCACCGTCCTGAAATCTATGCTGAATTCCTCGATCGTTTCCATTTCCCCGCCTCTGTCCATACTGAAGCGGCTAAATACACCACTACCAAGCCTTTTTACAACGTAGAAGATTTAAACAATTATGAGTTAAAAAATGATCTTGGTGCGGATCTTGAGAAATATAACGATATTTGGCAAAGTATTCGGTACGTCAACTAGATATTGTTTTTAACAGGGGATCTCTTTCTGACATCCCCTGTTTTTATCTATCGCCTTTCTTATAAGAATGAACGCATTTTCACTCTCTGGCCAATAGTGCCGCTTTTGTCAAATGGTTTAATTGGGTTATGACTTTTTCAGAAGTTTCTGCTTCAATAAAACTAATGCCTTCAGCATCCAATCCAGCAGCCCAGTTGATTGAGTAGACAACTCCAGCAAAATCTATGGCTGCTTCATTCGCTAAAATTGTTTCTGTAGCAGCCGTCATTCCAACATAATCAGCTCCCCAACGCCTAAAAACCCCTATTTCAGCAGGTGTTTCCAAACGAGGTCCATTGGTACAGATATAGGTCCCTTTTAAGGCCAGCGGTATCTCCAATTGAGCTGCTTGACGGGCTATTGCTTTGCGTAAGCGACTACTATAGGGGGTTACCATGGGAACATGGCGCACTCCCCCAGCTCCTCCATCAAAGAAAGTCGATTGACGGGCGCCACCAGTAAAATCAATAAATTGATCGATAATTCCAATAGTACCCGGTAAGACCATGCTGGTAATAGATCCTACCGCATAGATGCCAATTGTTTGGGTCACACCCAGTTGTTGCAATGCTGCAATATTCGCACGATAATTGATTAGATGAGGGGGAACAGTGTGTCCTTCTCCATGGCGGAGAAGCAGGTATACATCATCTTTCTCAAAGAGTGCGACCGTTCCATAGGGAGTGTCTACCGTGTGGCGCACCCACTCTGAATTCACCATGCGCTGGCAGCCAGTGCCCCCAATAATTGCCGATTTCATTTCTATGCTCCTTCTCTCTATTTTTCTCGTTGCCCATACAATGAATCTATCTCGTGTGGAAATGCAAGTCCTTTCGGGGTTATAATATGAGAAATCAAAGCGGGATCAATACAATCAAAAGCGGGATACCTGCCGGTAATGGACTCTAATGTGGTTAATTTCCCATTAACATAGAGCACCTCTTTTCCATCACGTTCCTCCATTACAATGTCAGAGGCGGTGTGGATACTAGGATCGGGCGACATGGCAAAAACTGTATAGGGAATCTGGTAATATTGAGCACAAATAGCATTGGCAAGGGTACCTGTTTTATTAACAACGGTCCCATCCATGGCTACCACGTCTGCAGCGGTCATATAATGGGTAATTGCTCCCTGACCCATAAAGTGAGCTCCCATACCATCAGTAATGAGCTGAACTTGTAAGCCAAGTTCAACTAAAGCGGGAGCAGTTAAACGGGCACCCTGTAAATAAGGTCTCGTCTCAGGGACATAAACGGTAAAATTTTTTCCCTGTTCTCGCGCTTTAATCAGCGAGAGGATAAATGTGTGCTCAGCAAAGCAGGTTGTTAGGATCCCAGCGTTGTTTGTGATAAGTAGAGAACCATGATCACTCATTTGTTGATAATCAGCATCGAAGCCAGCTTCAATGGCATCAATAATGCTTCCTACAAAGGTGATTAGGGATTTTTGTGAAGAATCGTTGGCGTACCAAGGCTGGAGGTGCTTCAAAAACCTCTCCAATGTACGACGCATAGTGGTATTGGTTGGACGTGCTGCTGCTAGTAGTTCAACTGCGCTTGCAAACGAAGTAAGCGCATTGCTCTCGTGCCCAGCTTCAATTTTCTTAGCAAGGAAGCGCATCGTAGTGAGTCCAACTTGGAGTGGTCCGCCCCCTTGCGTGACCATTTCAGCAATTGCTTGGGCGATTTGGGCCACGGAAGAACAAGCTACATAGGAGTGCTCCCACGGATAACGGCGGCGATCTCCAATTAGTAAGTGATCTCCTTCAATATGGGCTATATGCTTTTTTTGTAATAACCACGGGAGTTTATTATCTATGTTCATCTCGTTTGTTTAACCCCAGTAACCAATATGATCTTGAGCTATACGTTGCCCAAGAGTTGCATCAGTAATCGGTCCTACTACTTCAATTTCTGTTTGGCCAGTGTTGAGAACTTCACGACAAGGAAACCCAAAAGAGGGTACTCTGGCGTTGTCCTTGATTAATTTTTTCAACATTTCTCCAGTTAATCCGTACACCAAGCGCCCTACATTAGTCATAAAGAGAGCTGAGCTACACATGACGCAAGGTTCCATACTCGCATAGAGGGAACAGGTGGCTAAGAATTCGCGTTCATACATGTGCGAAGCTCGCATCAGCAACATAATCTCCGCGTGAGCACAGTCGTTGTGTTCAGTTACCACTACATTGCCTTGTTCTAGGAGGATAGTACCCTGTGCATCGGTTAGCAAGGCTCCAAAGGGTCGGTTACCGACAGCTCTGGTTTGCGTGGCAATTTGTGCAGTTCGATAGAGTAATTCGATATCTTTCGTGGTTGGTTTACCGTCAATTGCTCCCATCACGCTCCTCCACTATTTGCTATTCTCAAAGAAACAATACCATACCAATTTTATTTGTGTAAGCATTCTTTGACCAACTCAGCCTATGTTTCCCGACTTGGGCTAGTGGAACACGCGAGTACTTCTTGATATACTACTTATTAAGATCCTTTATTATACAGGAAGAATACAATTATGCATTTTAACAAAAAAATTAATTTATTAATGAAAATGGCGAATACAACAAATACACGCCTCGCTGATGCATTGAGTGTAGATCCTTCATTAATAAGTCGATGGAGAACTGGGGAACGCGAACCTGCGGACGATTCTCGTTACATTCCTCTCATTGGCGAGTTCTTTGCCCATCAAGCCCGTCAAGATTTTCAGCGGGTCGCCCTTCTTGAGCTTACAGGTTACCACCTAGAAGATAAGAATGTAGATGAAGCTACTATTGCTTCCTATATTATCCGTTGGCTCGCGAATGAATCCAAGATTAGTATCGAATCCATTGAGCTATTGTTGGATAGTATTGGTAATATTGGAGAGACGGCAACTAGGTACAAAGAGATGCCGCTACCAAAAGAAGAGACTGGGCAGTTAGTGCAAGCCCAGGTTTTCAATGGCAAAGATGGATTAAGAGCCGCTACTCGCAAAATCCTCTTACAGGCAGTTGCTTCTGACCAAGCTCATAAACGACTCCTATTATATAGTGATGAAAGACTTGATTGGATTTTAGAAAACCAAGATTTTCTGAAAGAATGGGTTTCTTTAATGCACTTGTGCATCCAAAAGGGAACCAAGATAAAAATTATTCATACGTTATCGCGAGATAGTAATGAAATGGCGATGGCCGTTCAGCAATGGCTCCCCTTTTACATGACCGGTGCTATCACTAGTTATTACTATCCAAGAAAACGCGATGATATGTTTAATCACACCTCATTTGTTTTAGAGGGTATAGCGAAAATATCTTCAACACATGTCCGTGGGGAATCAGAAGAAACCATCAATTATGTCTATATCACCGAGCCCAATCTCGTCGAAGAGGCAGCTCAATCATTTGCAGTTCAATTAAATCTCTGCAAACCATTGGTACGGACTTTTACTGGAAAAAAAACTCGTCAATATATCTATCAGCAAAATTCTTTTTTCACCATGGCCACTGGCAATGGGGTGGGTATGCAAAGTTTGTTATTAATTGGAATGCCTCTAAATTTACTTAATACCATGTTAGAGCGAAATAAGATTCCCGAGCATGATCGGGCAGCAATTCTTTTACAACAGGAGCAACGCTTACAGCTGACCTTGTCTCATTTGGAGCATAAAAAGTTCCGATTAATTATGAGTCTCCCGCGGATTACGGATGTCCTGAAAGGTTATGTACCAGCTCTCATACCTGAATTACTGACCCAACAGCCTTTTACATACCTCCCGATGGAATTTCATGCGCATTTACAAAGTCTTATTCAGTTGCTTAAGGCTCATGACAATTTGGAAATTTACATTCTCCCCCAAAAATACATAATTCAATCAGTCCAGCTCTTTGCTATGGAAGATTCTGGAGTGATGGTATTTAAACACCATAATCCAAAATTTGTCTTTATTTCTGAACAAAAAGATATCATCAACGCAGTTAGAAGCTATATCTATCAAGAATCGGCACGAATTCCTAAGCGTGAACGCCAGAAATCTTATGTGTTAGAGAAGTTATATGAATTTTCCAATAGAATCGAAAAGCGAGCAAAAGTAAGAATGTTGCCCTAAATACTTAATAATAATACAAATAGATAGTTACTAGTAAAAACTACATTTTGACATGTTTATTTCATTTGCATGAATATTTTTTTCATAGTATACTCCCCTCTATGCATGAGACTGAGCAACAACTACTAGATTCAGGTTGTATTTACACGATTAAAACTATGTATGAACGTTTTAGTGCTAAAGAGAAGATAATTGCCGACCATATTCTCTCAAATCCAGCTAATGCGGTGCATCCTAGTATTGATGAATTAGCCGAAGAGATTGGTATTTCTGAATCTACTTTAGTCCGCTTTGTGCGTAAATTGGGATACAGTGGGTATCAGCGTTTTCGCATTGCGTTGGCTACCGAGGCCATCGGTCCTGCTTTGCGCGTATACGAATCACGTATCGATAGCGACGCCGACGACATTGAACTTGTGTTTGGCAATGCTATGAGTTCTTTAGCTTTAACAAAAGAAATTATTGATCGAAATATTATTACACAGGCAGCTCAGATGATGAGTACAGCTCAACGAGTATATATCTTTGGACTCGGGGGGTCCAATATTGTTGCCCAAGATGCTTTTCATAAATTTATTCGCATGGGATTAAATTGTGTAATGGCCGAAGATTATCACCTACAACTCATGTTAGCGAGCCAAAGTTCAAAGGAGTGCGTGGCCCTCCTCTTCTCCCACACGGGAACTAATATGGATACTATCGCTATCGCCCATGAATTACGAGCACGGCAATGCCCCATTATTGTTATTACTACGAGTGAACGTTCTAGCTTAGCGCGTATGGCAACGCTGATGTTACCAGTAGCAGTGGCTTCCAGTGGGTTTGTCTCTGAGGCATTTTCAGCCCGGATCACCCAACAGGTGATAATCGATGTTCTATATGTCGCTTTGTTAAGAAATTTAGGACCCGATGCCATCAAACATCTCGATGCCATGCGAGATGTCATTGCAAATAGAAAAACATAAGACAACGAAAAGATTGTCGTTATTAATTATAGTTTGGTACAATGCTACCAGATACTAGGAGGATACACATGGGAAAGTTAGTCATTCCAGCATCGAAAGAGGTTGAGCGAACAGTTCGTGAAAAACCATATGACCTTGTTGCGTTAGGGGCTTTGGTAACCCGACTCGATCCAGGAATCGTCCCATTTGAATATGCTAGTCAGTACGACATGCATATTTCAGGGGGAGAATTTAATGTTGCAGCGAATCTAGCTCGTGCATTTGGACAGAAAACTGCAGTGGTGTCAGCAATGGTTGATTATCCTGTAGGGAAAAAAGTAGAAGCCGAGGTGCGTCGAATGGGTGTCGACTCATTCTATTCTCGCTTTGAGCACAACGGTGTACATGGTCCTAATATTGCTCAAGTCTGGAGTGATCAAGGTGGTGGGGTGCGTGCTCCTGTCGTTTTTTATAATCGTTGTAATGAAGCTGCAGCTCTCCTTAAACCTGGTTCTATTAACTGGGATGAGATTTTCGGACATGGCGTGCGCTGGTTCCACAGCGGTGGTATTTTCAGTGCTCTTTCAGCTACGACTCCCGAGTTAGTCATCGAGGGGATGAAAGCAGCTCGTGCAGCTGGGGCCATAGTCTCATTCGATTTGAACTATCGTGAGAAACTTTGGACCGTAAATGCCCCTCAGGGTGTTAATCCTGTCCAACAAGCTCAGAAGGTTCTGGGTAGCATTGTTGAATATGTTGATGTATTAGTTGGCAATGAAGAGGACCTACAAATGGGATTAGGTTTGCAAGGACCTAAAGTTGAAAAACACGGAAAGCTCGATCCGACAGTGTTCTTTGGTATGCAGGAAACAGTCTCTAAGCGTTTCCCCAATATTAAGGCTGTTGCAACTACAATGCGCGAAGTACATTCGACAAACCGTCACGATTGGTCAGCGTTATTGTGGATCGATGGGAAGGGGTATCAAGCACCGACCTGCTCTCTCGATGTACATGATCGAGTTGGCGGTGGTGATGGATTTGCCTCTGGGCTCATTTATGGGTTACTTTCAGGTAAAGCACCTGAAGATGCCTTGCGAATTGGTTGGGCTCATGGTGCCATGTTAACAACTTTCCCTGGTGATACCACGATGGCAAGTTTAGAACAGGTCGAAGCTTTTGCTAAGGGTGGATCAGCAAGGATTCAACGTTAGTACTAAAGAATAAAGAGGGTTTGGTGCTAGTTAATAATGGAGGGTATTATGGATACCATACGGTTTGGTCTCATAGGATATGGGAAAATTGCGCAGTTGCATGCCCAAGCTTTCCGCGAAGCAACTGGGGCTACTCTAGTCTCTGTTTGTGGACGGACTCCTTCACGTCGTGATGAATTTGCTACTAAATGGGGTATTTCCAGTCGGGCTACCGTGGCCGATATGGTTGAACTCGACCACATTGATGCAGTTCTGATTACTACGCCACACCCGCAACACCACGCGGATGCACTTGCTGCATTCGCTGTGGGTTGTCATGTTTTAGTCGAAAAACCAATGGCGCTGACTGAAGCACAATGCACTGAAATGATCTTGGCTGCTGAAAAAGCCAAAAAGGTTCTTTCTGTGATAAGCCAACGTCGTTGGAACCCAGCTTGTGCGCGTATCCGTGAAGCAATTGATAGCGGAAAATTGGGAACGCCGGCTTTAGCGCAGGTAACCATTTTAGGGTGGCGCGATCAAGCCTATTATGAGAGTGATGCATGGCGCGGTAAATGGGATAGTGAAGGTGGGGGGGTGGTCATTAATCAAGCGGCCCACCTGTTAGATCTTATGCACTGGTTCATGGGGCCGGTGGCCCGCGTTCAAGCTGAATGGGATAATGTTAATCACCCCTATATTGAAGTAGAAGATAGTGCGGTAGCTACAGTCCGTTTTACAAACGGGGGGATGGGCTCTATTTTAGTGAGCAATTCGCAAAATCCTGCTGTGTATGCTAATCTGCATGTCCATGGTACCAGTGGAGCCTCGGTCGGTGTGCAAACTGATGGAGGACCTATGTTTATGGCTGGTAAAGGTGGCTTAGCTGAAACTCCGATTAATGATATGTGGACTATTGCAGGAGAACAAGCACTGTTAGAAACCTTCAAACAACAAGATGAAGCGTTCTTTAAGACAATTGATGCTTCTTCCTATTTCTTTGCCCGTCAGATTGAAGATGTGGTTCGGGCTATACAGGGTAAGACTAAACCGCTAATTACAGGTGAAGATGGGAGAGAGACCGTAAAAATGATAGAAGGTATTTATCGTAGTGGTCGTGAGCATAATGCAGTTTCTTTTTCTTGACCTTAGCGCTACTTATCAGTAGAGTCTGAATAGCATGAAGCAAGCAAAACAATCTGTGCGTTTATTATTATCTTTAACACTTGGCCTCTCTTTTATACTCCTCTCTAGTTGTATGCACGATAGGGTTGTTATTAATGGTGAAACGGCCCAACATTTGGCTGAAGTAGTCAATGCAGAACTCCTTGACCCCGATCGTACCTTACGGGGCAACACTGCGACAAATATATATAATGGTGGATATGTAATCTCTGATCAAGAAAATATCTGGTTTATAAATCCGATGCGTTTCGAAGATGGTTCTGAGATCCACTATCTCCAACACATGTTAACCAATCAGATTGGTAGCGTTACTACCCGCAATAACTTTCTTGTCGAATTAGAGGGACTCCTCATTGGTAAGTATGAAGATCAACTCTTTGCAATCGATTATGCTGATGGTAATAAGTTAGTTGCTTTTGATCTTGATTCTTATGCACGAGAAATTATTTTTGAATCGCCGGTGAGCAGTGTTCGTTTGGTTGGGGATACGTTGTATTGGAGTACTACAGAAGGTGGTGATCTCTGGCAACTACACCTCTATGGGAAGGGAACACAAGCAAAGCTTATACTAAAGCAGGCTGGGACGTTAATTGGGATTCAATCACAGAGGGCTTACACACTCCGCGATAGTGGAGATGAGAAGGTGCTTGTTACCATCGATATTGCTCAAGAGAGAGAGTTAGGCCTGTTACGTGGTGGTACGTATGAACATGCAACAATCGCAGGGTCCTGGGTCTTTTTCACTGATGAGGGATGCCTGAAACGCCAACGTCTTAGCGGAGGCGAGCCAATTGTCGCGTTTATGTGTAATGTGGCTGAATACGCCGTAGAAGGGCATTGGCTGGCTGTTATAAGGGCTTCTGGCGGGATAGTTGTTAGTCAACTTGACGGTACTGGGGTTGCAAAAGTATCAGACGATTTGGCTGAGGGGTTACAATTAGTTGACAACAGAATTTATTACCGGAATGGTTATGATAATAATGCGACATATACAATTGATTTGATTGAGGGTAAACGGAGTTCTTTATTAGGTGCGTCGGTAACTGATGGGGGAATCCAATTTGAGTCGATTCCTAAAGAACACATTAGTCCTTGGGTTGAGAAATTTGGAGGTTTTGCTGAACAAGTACTCGAGATTCAGGCTTTTACCGACCAAATGAAAAGTTCTCTACAAGGAGAAATCTTATTTGTGGAGTTAGATCCAGAAAGTAATGATTTAGTCTTTCATCGTTTGAAAGAAGCCCCCTACTCTCCCGCTGAGGTGGGTGTGTTGGTTGTCATTTCCCATTTTCCAACGTTATTAGGGCAGTATACAGATGGCGATCTCGCGTACCGACAAGATTCTGCTTTAACGG
>JAQVOO010000170.1 GCA_028702575.1 Sphaerochaetaceae bacterium | reverse complement strand
AGTAACCTTTCAGGTGAATTATACCTTTCTCGCGTTACCAGTCCTTTGTTTGTCCCGAAAGGATCAGGTATTAATGATGATTTAAATGGAATTGAACGGCCCGTTTCATTTCAAGTGCTCAACCTTGAGAACCAAACGATGGAGATAGTCCACTCCTTAGCAAAGTGGAAAAGAATGGCCTTGGCTGATTATGGGTTTACACCCAATACTGGACTTTATACCGATATGAATGCTATTCGTCCTGACGATGTCCTCGATTCAATCCATTCAATTTATGTCGATCAATGGGATTGGGAATTGGTAATGGAGGCTGAACAAAGGAATTTAGCCTATTTGACATATATTGTAAAGAAAATCTATAGTGCCTTAAAACGCACAGAATTTCTGGTAGGTGAACTGTTTCCAGAGTGTAAGCCAACGCTACCGGAGGAAATCACCTTCATCCATGCCGAAGAAGCTTATCAACTTTATCCAGATCGCAATCCCGTAGAACGGGAAAAATTACTGGCTGAAAAATATGGTGCTATTTTCCTTATTGGAATTGGGTATCCACTAGCAAATGGAGAGATCCATGGAGGCAGGGCTCCCGATTATGATGATTGGTCAACACCAACTCATAATGGATATCATGGTCTCAACGGCGATATTATTGTTTGGGATAGTGTGCGTCATGATGCAATGGAACTCTCCTCAATGGGTATCCGTGTTGATCAAGAAACTCTATTACGCCAACTTGAAATTAGAGGTGAATTGTCTAGAAAAGAGCTCTATTGGCATAAAAGATTGCTAAACGGAGAATTTCCCCAGACAATCGGGGGCGGTTTAGGCCAATCCCGGATTTGTATGTTATTGCTTAAAAAAGCTCATATTGGAGAGGTTCAAGCTTCAGTTTGGCCGAAAGATTTCCATAAAGAGGCCACCAGCCATAGCCTACGACTCCTCTGAGAAAATCATTGACCAATACCATTCCAACTCTTACAATGCTTAAAACATAACAAGAGGGCTGGTATGCGTATTTTAAATTTTGGATCGACTAATATTGATATCGTCTTTGCAGTAGATCATATTGTAGCACCAGGAGAGACAATTAGTAGTACGAATATGACCCGTTCCACCGGTGGTAAGGGTGCTAATCAGTCAGTAGCTGTTGCTATGGCGGGCGAACATGAAGTTTTCCATGCTGGTAAAATTGGCCCAGATGGACTTTGGATTAAAGAAAAACTTCAGGCTAAAGGAGTCCGGACGGACTTTCTTACCGTTGGTAAAACCCCAACCGGCCAAGCTCTCATACAAGTGGCAGCCAACGGGCAAAACTCTATAGTACTCTATGCCGGTAGTAATAAAGAATTCACGAAAAGTGAGATCGAAGCTGTATTTAAACACTTTAACGCTGGTGACTGGGTCATGCTACAAAATGAAATCAATCTGTTGGATTATATTATAGAAACAGCCCATAAAAAAGGACTCTCGATTTGTTTCAACCCAGCTCCATTTGAAGCGAGTGTCTTAACTCTTCCCCTCGCCTATATTGATCTCTTAGTGGTCAATGAAGTTGAAGCGGAAGGATTATCTGGTAAAAAAGACCCCGTAGAGGCATTAGATGCATTGACTAACGAGTTCCCCGATACCGATATCATTCTCACCTTAGGACCTTTGGGTGCCCGCTATGGGCGCAAAGATGTTCGTTACAGCTATGGAACGTGGAAAGTGCCGGTGATAGACACAACCGCCGCAGGAGACACCTTTATTGGCTGTTATGTAGCTAATATCGCCAAAGGGAAGCACGTTCAAGAAGCCCTTGAACTAGCGAGTGCCGCCTCTAGTATTACAGTCATGCGCCCTGGAGCAATGGATTCAATTCCAAGTCCCGCCGAATTTTCAATTCTTGATGCATATACCATGAACTAATTACTCAAGAAATTTAGCGTAGATAATCGGGAATAAAGCCTCTACTCTCAAATATCTTCCGCTGTTGTGCTTTGAGGATTCGTTTGCATAAACGGATTGATTTTGGAGTTACTTCAACTAACTCATCATCTTTAATAAAACGAATAGCTTGTTCCAAACTCATCGGGGAGATAGGAGTAAGGGTAACCGCGTCATCTTTTCCCGCTGCACGTAAATTTGTCAGTTTTTTAGTTCTAGTGGGATTGCAAGCTAAGTCAACCTCACGGTTGTGTTCTCCGATAATCATCCCTTCGTAGATGGGATCTCCTGGGGTAACAAAAAGACGTCCCCGTGGTTCTAGTCCAAAGAGGCCATAGGCAACAGCAGTACCGGCTCTGTCAGAAATAAGGGAACCTGAAAATCGATCTGGAAAATCTCCGCGGTAGGCTTCATACCCTTTTAAAACTGCGTGCATAATCCCATTTCCTCTCGTATCAGTTAAAAACTCATCGCGATAACCAATAAGAGCTCGCGAGGGGATCTCAAAACGCATGGTCACTCTATCATCTGCTGCATAAGTAATATCGAGCATATAGCCTTTACGCTTAGCTAATTTCTCCATCACAATGCCACTATATGTTTCAGGACAATCAATCCTCAGATATTCTATGGGTTCTAGCTTTTTACCGTTTTCATCTTCCTTACAGATGATAGTAGGTCGGCCAACGCACAACTCAAAGCCTTCGCGGCGCATCGATTCGACAATAATGGCTAGTTGAAACTCTCCTCGACCCTTCACGGTGACAGTATCGTCACCTGGATTCTTTTCAACTTTAATAGAGACATTTTGGAGGGCTTCTTTCTGTAACCGCTCATAAATCTTTGTTGCTTGAACAATGGTTCCCTCTTTCCCGGCCAATGGTGAAATGTTTTTTCCGAACTGCATGGCAACAGTCGGTTCATCAATGGTAATTCGTGGCAGTGGTTTAGGGTTCTCCCTCGTGCAAATGGTATCTCCAATAGAAACCTTATCGACACCAGAAAGCACCACAATATCACCTGGACCTACCCAATCAGTTTCATGAAAAGTGGGGCCGTCATAAGACTGTAATCGTGTTACACGCAGGGGAACTCGTCCCTCCTTGCCAAGACAGATAAGAGAATCATGAGGACCAGCACTCCCGTTCACGACCTTCCCGATGGCCAGTCTCCCCAAGAAATCACTGTAGCCTAAATCGGATACGAGCATTTGGAACGGTTCTTCATCATTATATTCTGGAGCTGGTACCGTTTCCACCATTATATCTAATAATGCATGCAAATCGCCATCTAAGGCATTTGGGTCGACACCACATGACCCTTCACGACCAATACAATATAAGACAGGGACTTCGAGCATCGCTTCATCCGGGTGCAACTCTAAGAGTAGGTCGTAGACCTCTTCTAATACCTCTTGGGGTCGAGCATCCTGACGATCAATTTTATTTATAACGATAATGACGGCTAACTGGAGGGTTAGTGCTTTTTGCAATACAAAACGAGTCTGGGGCAAAGGTCCTTCAGCAGCATCAACTAACAACACCACACCGTTGACCATCGACAAACCCCGTTCGACTTCACCTCCGAAATCGGCGTGTCCAGGAGTGTCGATGATGTTTATCTTTACCCCTTTCCAATTGATGGCACAGTTTTTAGCACTTATGGTTATACCACGTTCTCGTTCAATTGCCCCCGAGTCCATGATTCTATCGGGGAGTGCGCCTTTGGCGAATAAGCCACTTTGACGGAAAAGTCCATCAACTAAGGTCGTTTTCCCATGGTCAACGTGGGCAATGATTGCTATATTTCTAATTTGTGAATTTTTCTTTATCATAACTGTACAATTATATCATACTAGAGGAAATTGCTACAGTAGTGGCGTCCTCTAGTAGGTTGCAATTTGCAACTTTCGTACTTATTTCACTCAATTTATCGATTATTACATTATATTTGGGAAAAGTTTAAAGATGAAGTTTCTTCCACAGAACCCTCTTTTAGCCCTTTAACCACCGTGGTCTATCTATTGTTGAGCAAGAGATCCATCTCTTGGCGAACTAACGTGTCGCAGCGTTCGTTGAGTTCAATGCCAGCGTGCCCCTTAACCCAATGCCAAGTAATGGGTAATTTACTAGCCAACGAATCAAGAGCTATCCAGTATTCTTTATTTTTCACGGGAGCTTTTGCCGCTGTGCGCCAACCATTTTTTTTCCATGTATGGATCCAGAGGGTAATACCATTTTTCACATACTGTGAATCTGTATGAATTTGGATTGAAGTTACTGGTTTTAAATTGATACTAATATATTCTAAAGCCTTAATAACCGCTTGTAATTCCATCCGATTATTTGTTGTCTGACTCTCTCCCCCACTTTGTTCAACGAGACCGTTCTCACCGTCGTTAATAACGAACGCCCACCCTCCAGGACCAGGATTCCCTGAACAACCACCGTCTGTAAACACTACTACATCTCTTTTTTGCATGGGCAAATCCTAGAAGATTGTAAGCATTGCGTCAAGAAACATCACCCATTACAGCTCCGGCTTCTATTAAAAGATCAATAATGGACTGTGAACAATAATTAAAGCGGGCAATATTAAGTGGCATCCGCCCCTCCCCATCAGGTTCATTGACCTTACATCCTGCTGCTAATAGTGCTTTAACTACTGCACTATTATCATGCAGATGACACCCTAAGGCAAAATGAAGAGCTGTTTCACCACTCAAAGATTTTGCATGGACATTAGGTTGAGCATTAA